>JAUHYS010000064.1 GCA_030426445.1 bacterium | reverse complement strand
TTTTCAAGAGATGGCAGAATGCAGAAAAACCAATATTGGAATCTGATCTACCAGATAAAATTTTCTCCAGGGTTTTATCAGCTTGAGTCATATTTGAACTTCAATCAACAGATTAGAAAAAAAGTCAAACTTAATTTGAATCTTTGTTTTTCTGTTTAGCTTAGTCTCAAGAACTTTATTTTAATTTCTGTGATTTCTTTAAAATGCTGATCCGCTGTTAGCAATGTGCCTTGAACGAATTGGCAACAAGCGGCAATCCAAATATCATTTGTGGGAATGGGCCTGCCTTTTTTGCGTAAATTTGCAAAAATCTCTCCAAATATTTCTGCAACCTGTGCATCGACTGAAATAATTTCTACTTTAAATTCTTGTATAAAGCTTTCTAAGTGTTTCAGATTTTTTTTGAAGTTTTGCCCATGTTTAAATCCATAATAGAGCTCTCCATATACGATGCTAGGTAAAAATAGTTCTGTGGAATTTTCTAAAGCTAAAAGGGCGGGTTCAAAGTTTCGGTCACAAAAGCAATAGGCGTTGGTATCTAGGACTAATTTCATGGGTGAATTATTTCCATAAACTTTGATCGATATTTTCAAAATCTTTGTTGGCTTTTTGTAAGGCAGTGAAGTCTTCTTCGGACATTTTTCCAAAAAATCGCCTAATTTTTTTGCGCCGGGTTTCTTTTGGATCCAGATGAAAGAACTGCTCTAAAGCTTGAATAACGATTTGGCTCTTAGTTTTTCCACTTTTTTTAAGTTCTTTAGCTAGGGCTTGCTCTACTTTTTTGGGTAATGACCGTACGCTCAGTGCACTCATAAAGCCTCCTTATTGGAAATGGTTTGCTCTGTATTACAATATTAAAATATGTAGTACGTGTCAAGGATGTGCTTGTCATTTTAGCTTAACTTGATTAGGCATCAGCGCATGTCTATAAAATCTAAACTGAAGACTAGCTTGCCAAAAATTCAAGAACTCTCCGAGTCGGTCATTCATAAAATCGCAGCTGGGGAGGTCGTCGAAAGGCCGGCTTCGGTGGTCAAAGAATTGGTCGAAAACGCCATTGATGCCGGGGCTACGCGTATTGAGGTTGCGGTTCAAGCCGGAGGCATCGAGTCCATTGTGGTTAAAGACAATGGTTGCGGAATTCCTGCTACCGAAATGGCGATTGCTTTAAAGCGTCATGCGACCAGTAAAATTCGTTCGGATGAGGATTTATTCCAATTGCATAGTTTGGGTTTTAGGGGAGAGGCCTTGCCAGCCATTGCCAGTGTCTCTGAATTTTGTTTACAAAGCGCGACAGCAGACACGGCTCCCATTGCTTATTCTTTAGAGGTCAAAAATGGGCATCAAAGTCCACTTAAGGAACTCGCGATGGAGCAGGGGACTCGGGTGGAGGTTAAAAAACTTTTTTCAACGACTCCGGCGCGTCTCAAATTTTTAAAGCGGGAACAAACCGAGTGGACGCATATTGCGGATTATCTCACGGCCATGGCTTTAGGAAATTTAAATATCGAATGGCGGATCTTTAAAAACGGCAAAAAGTTTTTGTTTTCGCCGGCTGTGCAAGAGGCCAAAAAACGTGTCTTTGATCTCTTTGGAGCCGAAGTCAGTGAGTCTCTTTACCCTATAGATTGCAATGCTTCTGGGCTTCATCTCTATGGTTATATTGGGCACCCTAATTTTTCGCGTAAAAACCCCAAGCAGATGTTTGTTTTTGTCAATGGGCGTCATGTGCAAGATCGCCTCATCAATCATGCGATTAAGAGTGGTTATAAAAGTTTGCTCATGACCCAGCAATATCCCATGGTTGTTTTGCATCTTAATATTGATCCAGCCTGGGTCGATGTCAATGTGCATCCCGCCAAGCGAGAAGTGAGGTTTTCTCAAGGCAATACGATTCATAGTTTGGTATCGGCCCATATTCGCAGAGAAAAAGCCCCTTGGTCTCAAAGTGTGACTCAAGAGGTGCCGGAAGAAATGTCTTTTGGAGAGAAGTTTGCCGCTAAAGACGCGATTCAAATCAAGCAAAAGGACCTTGTTTTTGCACAAGATCCAAGTCCAACTCGAGCTATGTCTGCAGAGCCTAAACTTTTTACCGAAACCAAGACCATCGAAATAGAGCCCGACTCGGATGTCCAGACTCATTTTGATCAAAAGCAGGAGAATAAGCAAAAACCTCAAGTCCCCATTTTTCCGCAAGCAAAAATAGGGACCTTTCCTTTTGGGGAACTCCAACTCATTGGTCAGTTCGATACCACTTATCTAGTTTGCGAGCACGAAGGCTCGCTCTTACTGATTGATCAACATGCCGCTCATGAGCGTATTGGTTTTGAAGAGTTTAAAAAAGGTTTTGAGCTCTCTGCGCTTCCTCAACAGCGTTTTTTAGACCCTCCCACTTTGCAGTTCAATCCTCAAGAGGCCGAGCGTTTGCGCCTTTGTCTTCCCGAATTAGAAAAATTTAGTTTGGAGCTAGAAGACTTTGGAGAAAACACTTTTGTGATCAAGGCCTATCCGGTTTTACTCAAAAATTGTCAGTGGGAGAGTTTAATCAAAGACTTAATCGATGAAGTGCTTGCCGAAGTGCCTCCAGAAACTTTAGCTGATAAGGTGGATCATATTCTTGCCACCATGGCTTGTCACCGCCAGATCCGTGCCCATGATAAACTGAGTCATGAAGAAATGCGGGCTTTGATTAAACAGCTCGAAGGCACGCCGCGTTCCTATCATTGCCCCCATGGCCGACCCGTCATGGTGGAGATTAGTTCTCGAGAAATTGAAAAATGGTTTAAGCGGGTTTTGTGAGTCTTTAAAAGTCATTACCCTATGATTAAAAAGAATAATTTCAGGATTGCTAATGTCAAAATTACGTGTATTATAGGAATATGATTCCTCGATTATTAAATTTAAATCATTATAATAACTCATTTTTTTTGTTTGGACCTCGCCAAACTGGAAAAACTTTTTTAATCAAGAATACACTGCAAGCGGATCTCTCAATCAATCTTTTAAAGGCCCAAGAAAGAAGGCGTTTTCAACGTGATCCCGGACTGCTAGCTCAAGAGCTTAAATTTTTAGGCCAAGGCCCTAAACTCATTGTGGTAGACGAAATCCAATATTGTCCCGAGTTATTGCACGAGATTCAAGACCTCATTGAGACCTACCCTCAATATCGTTTTGTTATGACTGGGTCCAGTGCCCGAAAACTCCGGCAGGGTGGGATCAATTTATTGGGAGGGCGTGCTTTGACCTTGCAACTTTACCCATTCACTTTCACGGAGTGTCAAGATTATTGCCAGCTGCAGCATTGTCTAGAGTATGGCTCTTTACCAAGGGTTGTGTTGACACAATCTCCTCAACAAAAAAGGCGTTTATTAAATAGTTATGTGGAGACTTATTTAAAAGAAGAAATCCAGCAAGAGGCCTTAACACGTAATGTTGTGGCTTTTACTCAATTTTTAGAACTGGCTGCCTTTGACAATGGACAATTACTTAATTTTAGTAACTTAGCTCGGGATGTCGGAGTGGATGCTAAAACCATTAAGGCTTATTACCAAATTCTTGAGGATACCTTATTAGGTTTTTATTTATATCCTTATACCCGTTCTCATCGCGATAAATTACTGCGCCATCCAAAGTTTTATTTTTTTGATCCAGGTGTCTTGCGAGCTTTAAAACAATGCCTCAAAGCTTCTTTAATTCCTGCTTCACCCGACTATGGTTTTGCCTTTGAGCATTGGATTTTGTTAGAAGTCAAACGTCTGATGGATTATCGCGAACGTGAAGCGAGCATGTATTTTTTTCGTACCAGTGATGGGGCCGAAGTGGACCTGGTTTTGGAAAGAGAAGGGCAAACTTGGGCTGTCGAAATCAAGGCAAAGCCTCAAGTCAAAGCTAGCGAACTCAGAAGTCTGCGCCGTTTTGTCAGTGACCATCCAGTCGATCGCCAAATTTGTGTGAGTCTTAGCCCAAGGCCCTATCTGCTAGGAGATATTGAGGTCTTGCCATGGCAAGATTTTTTAGAACAGGTTTGAGGCCTTTGATTTTTTCGTCGTTTTATATAAAAGTTAAACAATCACTGCCTTAAGTAATGCAAATTTATACCTTAATGTAAAAAAATTTGATTTTTTTATATTATAATGTAAAAATGCACATATAATGAATGAGCAAATACAAAGATCCCTTCAAGTTCCCAAGCGTTCTTTTTTTCTTTTTGGACCCCGTGCAGTGGGTAAGAGTTATTGGCTAAAGCAAAACTTTCCTAATTGTATTTATATTAATTTGTTAGACCAAAAGACTAGCTTGCAACTCACTCGCGACCCGAGTCTTTTGGCGGCTCAAATTCATGCTCAGTCTAAGAAGAAACAATGGGTCGTGATTGACGAGATCCAAAAGGTCCCTGGCCTTTTAGATGAAGTTCACCTTTTAATGGAAGAGCATGATATTCTCTTTGCGCTGAGCGGGTCTTCTGCAAGAAAGTTAAAAAGGAGTGGCGCAAATCTTTTAGCTGGACGAGCCATCACTCGAAGCATGGGACCATTAAGTTTTTCTGAATTAAAACAAAATTTTTCTCTTCAACAGGCATTGCAGTGGGGCACCTTACCCTTGGTTTATTTATCCCCTCAAGATGCAGTCGATATTTTAGAAGCCTATGTGCATACTTATATTCGGGAAGAAATTAGAGAAGAAGGCCTTGTGCGGAAGTCAGAGCCCTTTATTCGTTTTTTGTCGATTGCTGCACAAATGAATGGTCAACAATTAAATAAAGGCAACATTGCTCGGGAAGCACAAGTTCCTCGTAGTACCGTTGATACTTATTTTTCGATTTTAGAGGATACTTTATTAGGTCATTATTTACCGGCATACCGACCTGCAGCTCAAGTTCGTGAACAACAGCATCCTAAGTTTTATTGGTTTGATCCTGGGGTTGCACGAGGGGCTTCGGAGATGCTTTATGACCCTGTTGATTCACTTTGGCAGGGTAGGGCTCTAGAAACACTGATTTACCATGAACTGCGAGTATATAATCAAGTTTCTGCTAAACACCGTCCCATTTATTTTTATCGCAGTGGAGCGGGTGCTGAAATCGATTTTATTATAGAAACTAAAAAATCCAGTTTTCAGCAAAAAAGCCAGGTGGTTTGTTTAGAAGTCAAGCTTGCATCGCGCTGGGATCGACGTTGGGAAAAAGCCATGCGCAACTTGGCTCAAAGCTCCAAACTAAAAGTAGAAAAAATGATTGGTCTTTATCAAGGTAAAGAGCGTTATCGTTTTGATCAACTAGAGGTTTGGCCAGTCGAGTTTTTCTTAGAAAAATTGTTTCAAGGTGAAGTTTTTTAATGAGTCTTTATCACTCCGGTAGAGAGTTCTTATCAATAGGACGAAAATATTTATGTCAAAAGTTTGAGTGATTTTATTTTTGAATAAAAGGAGTCAATTAAATTGAATTTGACAAAGCTTATTGCAGTGATTGGTCCGACAGCCTCCGGTAAAAGCGATTATGCGCAAAAGCTTGCGCTGCAAAACAATGGCGAAATCATTAATTGTGATAGTCAGCAATTTTATCGCGACCTCGATATTGGGACAGGTAAGGTGCTGCCTCAAGATCAAAAAGTCAGGCATTGGCTCATGGACCTTTGTGAGCCGGGTGGGTGGATGAGTGCCGGGGAGTTTGCTAGGCAGGCCGACCAGGCGATTCAACAAATCTCTCAAAATAAAAAAGTGCCCATTGTGGTCGGAGGAACGGGCCTTTATTTGCGCGCCTTACTAGAAGGGCTAGACCCCTTGCCCCAGCGTGATGAAGTGCTCCGTGCTAAACTCGAACAAGAGATTAAGGAGCAGGGTGCACAAACCCTGTATCAAAGGCTTCAAAAAATTGATCCAGTGAGTGCGAGTAAAATTAGCGCCAATGATCACTCGCGCTTAATTCGCTATCTAGAAATTCATGCACTAAGTAAAGAGTTACCCTCAAAACAAATGACCTTAAATCAAAATAAATCTCTGCGTTATGATGTAAAAATTTACTGTCTCTGTCCAGAGCGTGCCCAGCTTAGAGAAAAAATAGCAAAGCGCGTAGAGCAAATGTTGCAAGCGGGATGGTTGCAAGAGGTTGAAAGTCTTTTAAAAAAATACCCGACTTTTTTAGAGTGGAAAAAAAAGCCGATTGGTTATCAGGAGCTTTTAGAAGTCATGCAAAAAAAACAAGAATTAAGCGAAGCAAAGGCTAAAATTATTGTTTTGACCCAGCGTTATGCAAAAAGGCAGCAGACTTTTTTTAGAGGGATGTTAGCTCGTTCTAGTTTTGTTAAAGTTCCCATTGTAAAGATTTGATTAGAGTCTTTTTAGAATACTTATTTCTTTTTGCTTAAAAAGAGTCCATTTAACCTCAAAAACCATCACTTGTGAGGATTTCTTTCTGCCCGTGGTTTAGCCTAAAAATTCCCTCAATAATAACCTAAAAAATTAAGAGAGGAATTTTGATGGAAGTATTTAATATAAAAAATGAGTTTTTAAAAAAACTTCTGCTTGCATGCTCTGCTGTTGCTTTATTGGGCCTGGGCTCCTGTGGCGGCGAAGACGCTGAGTCTGTTGAGATAAGTTTTTGTGGTGACAGTATTTTGCAAGCTGAAGAAGAGTGTGACGATGGTAATACTAATAATGAAGATGGTTGTAGTTCTGTTTGTATGATAGAGGCTTTAGCCGATGAGACCCCCCCGGTATGCGGAGACGGAAAACTACAAGAAGGTGAAGAGTGTGACGATGGGAATCTATTCGCTAATGATGGTTGTAGTGGAACTTGCCAAGAGGAATCTTGTGGTGATGGTGTGATTCAACTGAATGAGACCTGCGACGATGGATCGGATAATGGACAAGTGGGTTCTTGTAATGAAACTTGCGATGGCCAGACTGAATACTGTGGCGATGGTATTAAACAAATTGGTGAAGCCTGTGATGACGGAAATGATGTTAATGACGACGAGTGTTCAAATAGTTGCGCGCTTCCAGGTTGTGGCGATGGTATTTTACAAGAAGGCGAAGAATGCGATGATGGTAATTTAAGTAATAACGACAACTGTCCTAATACTTGTCAGCTAGCTACTTGTGGTGATGGTTTTATAAATTTAGAAGTAGAAGAATGCGATGATCAAGATAATGAAAATAATAACTCCTGTGCTAATGATTGTAAAATTAACTATTGTATGCAGGCTGCGATAGATAAATCTCCTTCATCGTATTTTGGTAATAGTGTTGCTGTACAAGGTAATATTTTAGCTGTAGGCGCTTATCAAGATGATGCGAATGGGGTCAGCGAAAGTGGTTCAGTTTATATCTGCGAAAAAGACCTCGACGCTCAAAAGTGGATTCAGACAAAAAAACTATCCGGAGTAAACACTAAAGAGAAAGACTATTTTGGTAATCAAGTAGCTATTAGCGGAAATACTCTTGTGGTAGGTGTGCCCAGAGATGATAGCAAGGGTATAGATAGCGGTTCTGCTTATGTGTATCAAAAGCAGGGGAAAGATTGGAAATATGTGAATAAACTTTATGCGGCTGATAACGATACTCCTGGAGACCGTTTTGGTCAAAGTGTTGCTATTGATGGTGATATCATTGTTGTTGGGGCAAACTACGATGATCAAGATGTACACTCCGGCGGTTCTGCTTACATTTTTAAGAAGTCCGGAAGTAATTGGGTTAAAGTGCAAAGGATAGTGAGCTCTGAACAGGCTGGTCACCAATTCGGCTATAGTGTTGCGGTTGATGGTTCTCAAGTTATAGCCGGCGCACCAAGCAATAATGGGGGCCAAGGAGCGGTATTTGTTTTTAAGAAATCCCTAAATAATTGGCAAGAAGTTCAAAAGATTGTTGCTTCAGATGGAGACCCTTCAGATGGTTTTGGAAATAGTGTATCGATGGATGGAAATAAAATTGCTGTGGGAGCTCGATCGGATAAAGACAATGGAAACCTAAGTGGCTCCGCCTATTTGTTTGAAAAATCTGGGGACAATTGGTTTCAAAAGAAGAAGTTTTTAGCCCCAGATGGAGTCGCTTTAGATCACTTTGGTCATAGTGTTGCGGTTTCTGGAGACACAGTCGTTGTGGGGTCTCCTTATGATGATGATAGTCTGAACTTATGGAATGATCGTGGTTCTGTTTATTTATTTAAAAAATCTGGAAATAGTTGGATACCTAAAAAACTGCTCGCTTCAAATGGCTTTGCTGTAGATAGGTTTGGTTACAGTGTTGCGATAGACCAAACAACTATTGTAATAGGGGCTGTCACTGCTGATTATGATTCTAATGACGCGGGTTTTGCTTACATTTTGGAAGAGCTTAATTTAGATAATTGGCAGGAAGTTCAATAGGTTGAACCCGTTTCGACTGTATCTTTTTATTTTCTGTTTACTTTATATTTCATCTCATTTCGAGGAATGGTAAGCTACTAGAAATCGCTTCTTTAAAACTTAAGAAGCGATTTCTTTTTTTACTTAATTAGGTTTATTTACTTAAAGGCTTTGAAGTTAGGTTGTGCCTGTCAAGCTGTGATGCCTTTTGTCGAAGAGTCTCAACTTATTCAACCTATTTTTGAAAAGCTTTTAAGTGATGAAATTAGGTGTCCTCAATCGGGCATAAGTTTGGGTTACCTCAATAAGATTAAAAAACTAATGGGGGAATGGCCTTTTGCTAAACAAGCAGAAGTCCAGGCAAATGAAGAAAATGTTTTATTAAACCAAATAAGTAAACGCGAGTATGAAGTATTACAGTATCTTGATTCAGACTATCGGCAAGATGAGGTTGCAAAAAAGCTTTACATCAGTGTGACGACTTTGCGTTTTCACCTGCGCAATATTTATCGCAAGTTAAAAGTTCATAATCGCAGTGGTGCTGTGTTGCGGGCTAAGCAGTTAGGTATATTAAATGAAAGAGAAAGTGGATAATTTTTAAAGGCCGTTTTAGAGCTTAAGTGCTTGATAGGTAAGGTGTAAATAAGTTTTATTAGAACTTAATAGGTTTTAATATTAAGAGGAGTCTTTTCTAGCTTTTTTCCTCTTTATTTTTTCTTGACAGAAGCTATCCCTGAAGTATGATGCGCGCGTTTTCTATTTACAGTTTCAAACATCTGTGATTTTTTAACTTTATCATCTACCCTCACTTTCTTTAAGTTATTTTCTTAAAAAAGAGAGGATGAAATTTAAGAATTTAGGCCAAGGAGAAATATAAAATACATGGCTAGTGATTCAACCATTCCGGGAAGCGAAAGGGTCGCTCCACAAAAAAACAAAAATAACTTGTGGACCCGACGTGGGTTTTTAGGTCTTGCCGCATGGGGAGCCTTTCTTTCAGCTGTTGGTCTCGTTTTATTAGGGTTTTTACGCTATTTATTTCCTCGAGTCCTCTTTGAACCCAACCCAACCTTTAAAGCTGGCAAACCCAGCGATTATAATATGGGCGAAGTTTCCGAAAAATACAAAGAATCACAACAAGTATGGATTGTTAGAGAAGAAGCCGGCATGTATGCCTTACTGGCGGTTTGTACTCACTTAGGCTGCACACCCCGTTGGTTAAAAAGCGAAGTCAAATTTAAATGTCCGTGCCATGGTTCCGGTTTCAAACAATCCGGAGTGAACTTTGAAGG
>JAUHYS010000329.1 GCA_030426445.1 bacterium | reverse complement strand
ACCGCCATTATCATCATAAAGAGCATTTTCTAATAGCTCTTCTTCGGTCGGTCCCTCGGATAAATACTTTAAAAGATCAAAAACTTCCTGAGCACTCTCAATTTCGTAAACTATAGAACGAGGGTCAACTCGATCTCCATCTACATTGGTGGTAAAAGTGACCTGACGACCCTCTACATTTTCGTGAAAATGCAAATAAAACTTTCGTTGCTCGGTTTCTGTTATCTGCAGCCAAGATTTATCAATAGTATAGCCTTGTTCTTCTCCACGCCTCTTTGCATCAATGAGACTGATTTTGATATCGGGCGGCATCCCGTATTGTCCCATTCCTAAAAAAGTATGAAAACCATCACAGTGAATCACTTTTCCGTAAATAACATTATGATCTCTTACTGAACTGCTAAAATCGGGGTCTTTAATATAGATTTCTGTTCCCAACATCACATCCTTGATGCGCGCACTACGCTGCGGCATGGCATGAATGACTTCCCAATAGGAAAAAGGTTCCTCAATCCCCTGCTCTAAAATAGCCCTCTCTATTTTAGTTTCTTCTTTGTATTCCCAAAAACTGGCAAACAACTCTGCGAGGGTCTTTCCCTGAGATTTTTCATAGTAAGGGCTGTGTTCTTCTGGTGTCCAGTGAAACAAAAACCACGGAACAAACAGTTCCATTTCTCGATGTTGTGGACTAAAAGGAACAAAATGCCATGGATTAAAAACCTCCCATGCTGACTCAATAGCTTTTACTCCGAAATGATTTCGCACAAATGAAAGCATACCTGGAATCAACCGACCTTCCGCCTGTTTTATGCGGTGCAACTTGATATCCACCGTTGGTGCTTCTTTGGACATACAACACTTTTTATATTTTTTGTCACTTCCACAAGGGCAGAGAGCATTACGGGCAATAGCTTCCATAGGACGGCCTTTCGTAGTAAAAAATTTTCTTAAGCGCTTCTTTATTTATTCATTTATTTTTTATAATTGAATTCTTAATAACAAAATGAATACAAAAATTAAACAACAAACCTTAAGAAGAAATAAAGAGGGGAATCATGTTTAAAGAGTTTAAAGAATTTGCCATTAAAGGCAACATGCTGGACATGGCAGTGGGTATTATTCTGGGAGCCGCTTTTGGAACAATCGTAAAATCACTAGTAGACGATATCATCATGCCACCTATTGGTCTCATTTTAGGAGATATTGATTTTTCTAGTTTATTTATTTTATTAAAAAATGGAGACCCTGCGGGACCAAGTTTAGCGGCTGCCAATAAAGCAGGCGCTTTAACTTTAAACTATGGCACTTTTATAAACGGGTTCATCAGTTTTTTAATTGTTGCATTTTCTACTTTTTTACTAGTACGCAGCTTCAATCGCCTTCGCCGTAAAAAAGAAGAAGAAATCACTACACAAAACTGCCCGGAATGCCAGTCCAAAATTTCGGTTGAAGCAAAACGCTGCGCCTTTTGCACTTCTCAAATTTCTTAAAGAAGTGAATATTTTTTTCTCCTACTCTTGACTTTATCGCAAACAGCTTCATCTTAAAAATATCGGAAGAAAAAAATTAAAGGAGGTTTTAAAAATGGCTAATTTAAAATTATACGACCCTTTTGAAAATACCTGGGATTTTTCGGACGAAATAGGAAGACTCTTTTGGGGACTGAAGCGACATCAAGGTGAAAACGAACGCACGACTTCTTTTGTCCCATCACTTGATGTTGCGGAATCTCCCGAGTCACTCAATATCAGTGTTGAGTTACCCGGCATGAAAAAAGAAGACGTCAAGATCACTGTACGCGAAGGCATTCTCACTATTAGCGGAGAAAAGAAATTTAAGAAGGAAGAAAAGAAAGAAAACTATTATCGTATCGAAAGAAATTATGGATCCTTTGTGCGCTCTTTTAATCTACCTAATACAGTAGACAGTGACGCCATCCGAGCACAATTTGAAAACGGGGTCTTAGAACTCGCTATCCCAAA
>JAUHYS010000328.1 GCA_030426445.1 bacterium | reverse complement strand
GAAAAAGACTTGGCTTAACGAGGAAAAAATTATGCTAAAGAATTTTGATGAGTTTTTAGAAACCAGTTGGGAGCAAGAAGAAGTCATTGGAGCATGGGGCTTTAATTCTAATTTGGATTTTTATTCCCTCAGCCCAGAGGAAACCAATGTCTGGTTTTTTGAACAAGTCTTTAATTTTTTGCGTTCCATCTTTGGCTTGGTCGTTCCGGATGCGATGGAAGTGATTACACATAACGCTAATGAGCATATTCAACGCAATAATTTAGATCAACAAACCTTTTTGGATGAACTGATGCTGATCATGAAAAACCTTAAAGAGCCTATCTGGACACTGAAGCTCAATCTCAATATTGTGGGTTTTTTGCGTGCCAATACCCATGACGATATGCCGACGCGTTTGCAAATTCAGGAACCTTGTAGTTTTATTATTTGGGGAGGCCCTGATGAGACAGGCTTTCAAAATTTTTCAATCAGTTATCATCTCTTTTCGACGGTTGTTTTAGAAGGAGAAGACCAAGAAATGTGGTCACTGAATCAACCTCTCCTCGAAAATGCCCTTAAAAAGTGGGAACATCAATCGGGCAATATTATTGATGTCGTCGAATCTACTGGAAGTGCTCCAGCCCAGCACTATGGTTTTGGTCGATCAAATTAGATCAAAAATTAGATCAAAAAACACTTGATTTCAAATACGAGTCTATGTTCTAAGTTGCTGGAAAATAAAGCGAAAATTATTTTCAGCTTGCAAGTCTTCTCTAATCATTTTATGGGGCGCATATGAAAGTTTTTTATAAAGAATTATCCTTTGACACAGATCAAAATAACCTCCTCGAACTTGAGCCCAAGTTGGCTCCCTACGTTGAAGACTTCGATTTTTTTTCTATTATTGACCTAACCGAAGAAAGCACCAAATGGGTAGAAGAAAGCCAAATTAAAGACGGGATTTTAACCGTTCAGGCCATGCACACAACTTGTGTTGTCAGTGTCAATGAACTAGACGAACCCTGTTTATTGGGAGATATTAACAAAGCTTTAAGAGATTTCATTCCCAAAGGAAAAGCTTACCTGCATAATAGTGGCATTCGTACTAAAAATCTCTGCGAAGATGACTATAAATGTGATACCAATGCCGATGCCCACATGAAATCTTTTCTTTTTGGTGGGCCGACGCAAAGCGTGATTGTCAAAAATGGCAAACCCATTTGGGGAACCTGGCAACGCCTGTGTTTGATCGACTTGGATGGCCCTCGCAAACGCCAAGTAACGGTTCAAATTTTAGGTGTTTAAAAATGGTGGAAAGTTTCTGTGGCGGGCTCGACTGTGAAACTCATTTTAAATATTCTTAACCTAGGACTATTGGTCCTATTTTCCCTTGCTTTGATTTCTGGAATTCATTTAAGTCAACAGCCAAATAAACTCGGAGTTCACTTAGGATGGATTTTAGGAGCCATGTTGCTTTGGCTTTTTACCGTCATTTTATATATGATGTATTTATATCGCATGGAAAAATTTTGTGTTGAAGTCGTCGAAAAGTATGAAGCTAAATCACCCAACTCTCAAGATATAAAAAAAGCTAATCTAGATCAAAAAACTCCATCTAAAACAGCCGATTCAACGGAGTCCCCATGAGTCTCGCTGATTATCTACTCATTTTACTGCATATTGTGCCTTGGGCTTTGGGTATGGGAGCCTGTTTTTATTTTTCTTTTGTGGCCGTCCCTATGGCAAATCGTTACCTTGAAGGCGAAAAACGCTTGGAATTTCTGCGCCGCAATGTGCGTTACTACAGTCCCTTCTTTTTATTGATGATGTCCATTGTAGTCGTCTCGGGTGCCTTCCGTTTGACCGATTATAAAGACGCTTTTGGCAAAGGTTACTTTGAAGCAGTGGCGACACCCCTTATTGCGAAACTAGCCTTCTTTTTGATTGTTTATATTTTAGCGGCATACCAGAGTTTTGGTTTAGGTTTACGCATTACCGGAGTGGGGGAGAAAGCCATGGATGAA
>JAUHYS010000327.1 GCA_030426445.1 bacterium | reverse complement strand
TGAATTCAAAGATAAAATGCGTGAAAGTCGACGAAGTCTGCACGAAGCCATGAAGTCAGATACTTCCGAAGCTGAACTCCGTAAACGTTTTGATGAAATGCAATCCCTTAAACAAGAAAAGCGCAAAAAGCATTTTGAAAAAATGTTAAAATTAAGGTCTATTTTGACTCCTGAGCAACGAGAAAAGATAGGAGTGTGTCGTCAAGGTCGCTGGAAGCACGGTAGGGGACAAGAAAAATAAAAGGCATCGACTTATAATAAAAGTTAAAGTATTATGTTAACTCAAACATTAAAACATATTGTATTAAAGAAGGACTTCCAGACTGGAGGTAAGGTGAGTTCTCTTGAGCACTTTAGTGAACTATATGATCAATATCATCGTCAAGTACGCTCTGTTCTGTATCGAATGGGTGCAAAAGAAGATATTGATGACTTAGTTCAGGAAGTCTTTTTAAAGGCTTGGCAGGCCTTCCCTACATTTAAAGGCCAAAGCCGGTTTTCCACTTGGATTTACCGCATCGCCATGAATACGGCTATTGATCGCTTTCGCAAAATAAAATACCGTGGTGGGCCTGCCGAGCTTCTTGATGAAGAAAAAATTTCTGCACACGAGAATACTGGAAATAAAGTCGAAGACCTAGAAAACCAACAACTTATTTTAGATGGGCTTGATCAGCTTAATGAAGAGCAACGCAGTGTATTGGTATTACATCTGATGGAGGGTAAACGGATGAAAGAGGTCGCAAAAATTTTAAAATTACCCTTGGGAACTGTTAAATCGCGTCTTTATTATGCAAAGCAGACTATGCAGGACTATCTGGTTAATAGAGGAGTTCAATTATGAAGAAATCCATTGAAAAATTTTTAAGGGAAAATCGCCCTATGGCTCCTGAGGCTCCAGCGGGTGAAAAGGCAGATCTCTTACAGAGAGTCGCTAGGCTTCCTCAAAGTGAGCTAGATTCAGGGTCTCGTTTAAAAAATATCCTATGGCCTTGGAAATTGATGGGAAGCGGTTTTGCCATAGCAGCCCTTTTTGCTTTTTTGATGGTTTTACAGACGACGCAAAAACCTACTCAGCAAGTAGCCGAAAAAGAAGAAATTGGAGAGTTTTTATTAAGTACTTTCAATGATTATTCGGGTGCTTTAGATGAAGATGCCGAAAATTATTTTTAGTTTTTTATTTATTAATGTGATTCTTTTTCTTTTTAAAAATCTCAAAATTTTTGTATAGTGCAATATGCATACTATTCAAGATCCCATCAAATATATTCAAGATCACTTTTCTAAATTTTGTACAGAGCTCATTGAACATGCTAAAATACCCAGTGTTGCTTTTCCTGGCTTTCCAAAAGAGCCCTTAGAAACCTCCGCTCAATGGGTAAAACGTCATATGGAAAAAATAGGATTGGAAGCTGTAGAAATCCTACGAGTCCATGATGCTCCACCTTATATTTATGGGGAGTGGTTACACGCTGAAAACGCGCCAACGGTTCTATTGTATGCACATCATGATGTGCAGCCACCTGGAAGAGAAGCCTATTGGGTTTCCCCTCCTTTTACCCCAACTATTCGGGAGGGGAGGCTGTATGGTCGTGGGGTTGTCGACGATAAGGCCGGTGGCATGATGCACTTTGCTGCAATTGAGGCTTATTTACAAACCTGGAAACATCTACCTGTTAATATTAAATTCATTGTCGAGGGAGAAGAAGAAACAGGGAGCGAGCACCTATCAAGTTTTCTCGAAGAGTATTCAGAAAAGCTTCGATGCGATGTCATGGTGTTAACAGATACTGCCAATTTACAAGTGGGTTTGCCTTCTCTTACCTATCGTCTTCGAGGGATTGTGGATGCCATTGTTGAAGTCAGAACTCTTGACCATCCTGTTCATAGCGGGATGTGGGGAGGCCCGGTTCCAGACGCCCTCATGTCACTCAATAAAATCTTAGCACGTTTGTACGACGCAAAGGGAGCTTTGGCGATTCCAGAAATTTTAGAAGATGTTCCTTCTCTAGACCC
>JAUHYS010000063.1 GCA_030426445.1 bacterium | reverse complement strand
GCTTTTTTATTTAAAAACCTTTAAAAAAACAAAAAAAGCTTTCTCATTTTAACCTTTTATTTATCAAGCCCTATGCCACCTTGATGTTTTCCCCAAAAAAAATATGCTGCCCTAACAAAAAAAGAACGCAACTTATTATTTATAGTAACCGATAAGGGTATATGTTGTAACTTGTAAGTTCTACTATGTAGTTCTTCACAATATAAAAGTTGGCAACTTTACTAATCATCCGATCGGGTATTAGCTTTATTTAAACCTTTCTTACTAGAAAACCCTAGTTTGAGTTTCAAAGGAGCATTATTCATGTTAAAAAGCAGCTATTTAAAAATAATAAAAATACTTTTTGGACTCGCTATCTTATTAGTATTGCCTACCCAAGTCAGCGCAGAAGCTCTTTTAGAGAACACTTATGGCGACTGTGATGTTCAGGCATCAGACAGTGACAATGACGGTATCCTAGACATGTACGACAACTGTCCGTTAATCTCAAACCCTACTCAAATGGATAGCGATAGTGATGGCTATGGGGATGCCTGCGATATTTGCCCTGGAGGATATGACGGTCAGGATATTGATAACGATGGCCAACCCGATGACTGTGATATTTGTCCTGGTGGAGATGACGGTCAGGATAGCGATGGTGACGGTATCCCTAATGCTTGTGATCACTGTCCTTACAGTAGGCATAATATTTGTGACTTTAGATATTAGACTTCTTAGAGCATAAAAAAGTTTGATGAAAGATGCAAACGGGTTATACTTTCAAGGATGAACTCGAATTTTGAGTTCATCCTTTTTTGATAAATTTTAAACAATTCTTTCGGGTCGAGAGAAATAAAGGACGGGTTAAAGATGTTTTCCAGGTAAGGGAAACTCCTTTCTTACTGCTTCCTACAATCAATAACACATCATTCCACAAATCAGAAGGACCAGGATTCTCATAAAGAAAACAGAGTATTACTTGAAGTATCCTCCGACATATTCACCAGATTTGAATCCGATGCTTAATAAATAACTTGGGCTTAAAATGACTTGCTTATGGGTCATTTTAGATATATTTTACCTATATGTGGGTCAGAATACTAGAAAAAAAACTTCGTAGCGTCCAAAAAAGTGTTCTTTTACTCGGAGCTCGGCAAGTGGGTAAGTCAACGCTTGCAAAAAAACTGGGGCCCGACCTTAGCATCAACTTAGCCGATGAGCCGCTTTTTTTAAGCCATTCTCGAGATCCTGGCCTTCTAAAGCGTGAAGTTTCCGCTTTAAAATCGTCCAAACCAGGACTGATCTTGATTGATGAAATTCAACGCATCCCTTCGCTCCTCAATTCCGTGCAGGCTTTACTGGATGAAGGCATGCCTCACCGCTTCTTACTAACAGGCTCCAGCTCTCGAAAGTTAAAACGAGGGGGAGCCAACCTTTTACCTGGGCGGGTGATCCTGGAGTATTTAGACCCTCTTTCTATTTGGGAGCTTGGAAAAGACTTCGATCTCGAAATGGCACTCAAACGGGGGACGCTTCCCGGAATTTATCTCGATAAGGCCGACGGACCTGAAATTCTGGGTAGCTATGCAAGCGTCTATCTCAAAGAAGAAATCCAAGTCGAAGCCGTCGCTAAAAATATCGGTGACTATGCCCGTTTTTTAGAGGTTGCGGCCGAGGCCAGTGGCGATTGGATCAATTATTCAAAAATTTCCAGCGATGCCGAGGTTCCAAAAGAAACCGTCCGACGCTTTTTTACTTTATTAGAAGATACGCTGATCGCCTTTCGTATTTCGTCCTTTAAACCCAGACAGTCCAAGCGCCGTACCACGCAACGAGACCGCTTCATTTTTTTTGATGTTGGAGTACGCAATGCACTGCTAGGGCTTCATCGCTCGGAGCAGAGTTCTAGCGAAAAGGGAAAACTCTTCGAACAATGGTGTTTACTGCAATGCCTTTTTTATATGCGATCTTTTAAAAAGGACTGGAAGCTAACTTCTTACCGAACAGATAGCGGTTCCGAAGTCGATATCATTATAGAAACACCTAAAAAACTGATCGCCATCGAATGCAAATATGGAAGTCAAGTGAATCCATCCATGATGAGAGGGTTGCGTTCTTTTGAAAAAATAGCTCATAAACCCGTAGAAAAATATTTAATCTCCCGTACACCAAGTCGTCAAAAATTTTCACAAGGAGAACTTGCTCTGCCTTACCTAGAGTTTTTCTTCGAGCTGCTTCCGACTTTCTAGTGCCAAGCAACAAACTAAGTAAACTTATTCAAGACTAAGAATATCCGCCTACGCTACTAGGAACAAAGGTTCCCACGGATAGCCGTGGAAACCCAATAAGAAGTTTAATCCCCCATAAAATTACAGTGGTGTCCGTCCCAGTGGCCAGAGAGCACTCCACAAAGAGTGATAAAACCATCACAAACTTTTGAATCTTCCCCTTTTTGAACACTACAACCGCAGACGATATGAGGAGAATCACCATAACACGAAGTTTTACGTACACTCGGTTCTCTTGAATCAGACGCAAAATAAGATTTAAGAATGAGCTCAATGTCAGAACTCGTCACTTTTATCAAAACTCTTTGATCTGCTGGATCTCTTTTATCTCTCTCCTGGGCTCCCACTAAGCCTATTGAAAGGCTTAGAACAAAGAAAGTCATTATGAAAGCAGTTAAAGTTTGTTTTAGTTTTCTCATTTTAACACTCCTTAAAGTTTAAGTTCCCTATCATACAAAGGGTAAGACTTCCTTAAAACCTCTTACCCTCTATCTGGTTTCGCACAACTAGCTATGATCATTTTGCATATCTAAATTGTAACTTAAAATTGTAACTTAAAAAACGCCGATATCGTAGATTAAGGCTAATACGGTGTAAACTGCTATATTAACCCTAGTAAGGGTAAGGCGGCGTGAGTGTGAAGTAAGAGTATGATTGCATACTCTATTCTACAGACGCAGGTTTTTCTCGCTTTCCCAAACTAAAACGGAAAAACCCGCTTATCTGAAACTAAAATAAGAGGATTGTTCAATAATGAAAGTCCCCATCATCCAAGGTATCATCGATCGACGCTTGCTTATCAACTTTCGAGTTAAACCAGAAGTCTTATCTAAGATTCTGCCTCATCCCTTTTGCCCCAAACTCGTCCATGGTTTTGGCATGGCAGGGATTTGTTTGATTCGTTTTAAAAAAATTCGTCCTAAGTTTTTTCCCAGTTTATTAGGTTTTTAATCAGAAAATGCGGCCCATCGCATTGCTGTGGAATGGAAAGAAAACGGAGTGCACAAAGAAGGTGTCTATGTCCCAAGGCGGGACACGAACTCTCGCTTAAATACTTTAGTTGGAGGGCGGCTTTTCCCTGGCATTCAACACCATGCCCACTTTGTTAGCCATGATGAAAAAGAGCACTACGAAGTTTCACTAAAAAGCGATGACAGCACAACTGAGGTCTCGGTTAAAGGGCACCTGACTCAACATTTACCCAAGGACTCTGTTTTTGTGTCTTTAGAAGAGGCCTCGGAGTTTTTTAAAAACGGATCATTAGGGTATTCGGCAAGCAAGTCTCAGCAACAGTTCCAAGGCATGGAATTATGTTGTCAAAATTGGGAAGTCGAAGCCTTTGCTGTAGAAGAGGTTCATTCTAGTTTTTTTGAAGATATTGATCTTTTTCCAAAAGGGTCGGTTGATTTTGACTGCGGTCTTATCATGAGAAATATCCATCACTCATGGCACTCGCGCAAGAGTTTATGTGGTTAAAAGTTAAAAGTAATCTATAACTTGTCACTTCAAGGAACGCCACTCCATAGCGCTCTGCGTCGTAATTAATTTACACAATCTACTTGCAGAATTTTTTTTTTAAGGACAAAGTAATTTTATGCACCCTATTCTATTTCATATTCCCTGGATTGATTTTCCTGTCAGGCTTTATGGCGTTATGATGGCTGTGGGCTTTATCGTGGCTCTTACCTGGATACGCTTTCAAGCTAAACGCGACGGTCTTTCATCTGACAAAATGACCGACCTGGCTTTTTTAATGATGTTCGTTGGCGTCGCTGGTGCACGCATTGCTAGTGTGGTCATCGAAGGCAACGGCAGTTGGAAAAATCCGCTTGTCTATTTTAAGGTATGGGAAGGCGGTATGGTTTTCTACGGTGGCTTCATTGCAAGCTTACTCGTTGCCATCTATTACTGTCATAAAAAAGGATTCTCTTTTTGGAAAGTCACGGATCTTTTTATGCCCGGAGTCGCCATAGGCCTGGGTATTGGACGCATCGGCTGTTTATTTGCAGGCTGTTGTCACGGCAAAGTTTGCCCCACGGATGCCTGGTATGGCATCACTTACCCAACTGGGGTTGGCAGTCAGGCTTTTCCATTAGGAGTGCCCCTTTACCCGACTCCACTGATGGAATTTATCAGCTTAGTTTTCATTTTCTTATTTTTAGCCTGGTATAGCCAGAAGAAAAAATTTGACGGGCAGATTCTTTCTCTGTACCTTATTATCTATGCGATTGTTCGCAGCATTATTGAACTCTTTCGGGGTGATGTTGAAAGAAAGTTTGTCCCGGGCACATCGATTAGCACTTCTCAGATGATTAGCATCGTTCTTTTTATTGTGGGATTAAGTATTTATTTAAAATATCGAAAACAAGGGAGGTCCTCATGAAAATAGGAATGAGATCTAGTATCAAAACTCAAAACTTAATAAAAATAATCAGTCTCATTTGTTTAGGCTTTTTGGTCGGAGCCTGTAGCAAGCCTGCTCTCTACGGTACCCTACAAAATAGTGAAGATATTGTGCGTTATTATCAAGCTTCTCCTGAAGAAACCTTTCGTGCGGTCAAGTCTTCTCTTTTATTTCATGGATACTCTCTCAAAAAAGTCGATGAAGAAATGAAAACTTTAGAAACTTATTGGCAACCAACTACCTCGGATTCTCACTACGTTGAAGTCTTTGGACGTAAAGATTTCGGTACGGTCGGTGCTTACTATCGCTTCCAAATTAAGGTTGAACCCTGGAATAAAGGCTCTAAAGTTGTGATGATTAATGTTGCAAACAGTATTATCTCAAACCTTAAAAGCTCAGAACGCGAAGAGGACAGTATTTTTACAAAAATAGACGACTTTACACGTCATCGAGATATCCAGGTCACCAATATTGGTCTGCAGTGATGGTCAAACGCCCCCTGGCGTTTGATCAATTCAAACCAATGTGCTCTTACCCTGTTGACTTTCACTATGCTTAATGGCGGAAACATTTGTTTTTTTTGATTTCCACTGTTTTAAGAATTCATCAGCACGAAAGATTTCCTTAGCTTGGGGAACAACCAGTTTTTTTTCTGCTATTTGATAAAAAGCCTCAAAGAGGTTTTGATGCTTTTTGCGGGAAAGTAATTGAGTTTCTAAAATTGCTTGATGCAAGCGTTCGCGTACAGAAAAAAATAATTCTCGCATCCATTCTTCACCTGTATTTTTTGACTTGGCCGCTTCGACAAATAATAGAGAATTACCACAATTACTTACCCACTCGGGTAAAGACAAAACCCCTGCTTGAAAAAGTTCTTCGGAAGCATGGGGGTAGGCAAAGACATTATTGGCACCCGAGATAATAAAGTAAGGACGACTGTTTTTTTGCTTTTGATGTGCCGTAATCAGCGACTTGGTAATACTAGGTGTAATTTGGTAGCGAGTTGCACAGGGACAAAAGACATCCGAATCCACACTCTGAATAAAAGAATGCAAATAACCTTCATCGGATTGATACTCCTGACGAGGCGTCCAATGGTATTTTTTTCTTAATTTCTCTGAGAGCAAATGCGAAAGCCCTCCAATAACATGACCGCCATGCTTTAATTTAAGCTCTTGCCTCAACTTTAAGAGTTCTTCAACCGCAATGCCTTTTTCATGATAGATATAACCATCATAGTCAGAAATCCCCACAACAGAAGAGGGGTGATGGCTTTCTAAAAAATAACCCAGACTAGAACCCACATGACCGAACCCTTGGATAAGGGCTTTGGGGGTATACTCGGCCATTTGTTTGACACATTCGGCGACTGAAAATCCGGTAATACCTTCATCGAGTTTGAAATATTCGTTGTAAGGGGTTAAAATCCTTTGATGCATTTCTTGTATTTGAGCTTCGACTCCCAACTGTTCTTTAATCACCTTTGCTAGGCTGTACATGGGAGAAGCAATGCCCAAATCCTTTTGAACGATTTCTAGGATTTCTGCATTATCAGTATTGAGGTCTCCATGAAGAAACCAACAATCTTTAATAAAAGGGCGCATGGCCTGTAAAAAACGGCTTAAGACATCGCGCGCACTTTTTTCGTTGGGTCGATAACGAATACCCGCGTTTCCCCCTCCAATCATGGGTGCTTGCAAGGTATTTTTAAGTGACATGGTATAGGCAAGGTCTTGGACTTCATCTTTAATGACGTGGGTATGCATAAAAATACCCCCTCCGGAAACACCATTAATCAAACGATCAACCACTAACCAACCGACGGCTCCTGTGTTTTCTGGATCGTGCCACTCAACCGTTAAAACAGGCTTCATCATTGTCCTCTTAGCATCCCTTCTATTTAGCAGGCATTCCAAGTAATTGGTTTTTAAAGATGACTGTTTATACTTGTTATTCAGCCTACTGTCTAAATTGTAACATTTTTTAAAAAGTCACTCAATGATTTGTGAAGGCGGAAGTTTTTTTTCTGAATTGGAGCAGGCCAGAAAATACAAGGTCATAAAAACTGTAGAGAATAGAAAAAGTATTTCTCCAAGCACCCCTATTAAAGTGGAAAAAAAGATATGGGTTCCATGCTGCCAAGAGGAGGTTTGCATAGCCATCTGATCTTCTAGGATTCCTGTAGTCACTCCTGCAAAAAATACACTCGGAGATATCAATAAAACCATGACAAGAAACAGCCCTAGATGAACCGGCAATACATAAGCAAAGACCTCCCACCAATGGCCTCTGACTAAAGCCTTACTTCTTTTAAGTGCGGCGCGGCCTCCTATGCCTTCAATTGCTACAACATAAAGGGTAAAAGCATAAAAAATTCCCCAAATGATTCCTGGAATAATCAATAGATAAGTTAAGGCAATCAAAATCACGGTCATTAAAAATAAAGTGGCAATGCCTTCTGTCCAAAGGGGTCGGGCTTGTTTTAAGGCCTCCCAAGAACTTAAGTTTTTACCCTCTCGACGAGCCACAAGGGCTTTTATGATAGCAATGCTTACCACGGTCCCAAGCAATAACTCGAGTAAAGTTGTTATGATTGCCAAGTTAAGAAAGGGGCTTAAAGAGGCTTCCATCTGCTGGATACTCTGGATATCCTTGGGAAGCCAAAATTCGCTTAAAGTTTCCGTAAATACAATGATCGGCAATTTAAATATCAAGATGAGAGGCAAAGCCATCTTTAGGATAGAAAAATAATAGGAGAAACTCTCAGCCAGGAGAGTTGTCCACTTCGGGCGTTCTGGATTCATTAAGTTTTCCATAGAAAAAATAGAATTAAAAAGTTACTATTTACAGCATGATTTTAACTAATCAGACTTTTGTCTCGTCTAGAAAGTAAAAACAAGTCTTTTCAATTCATTTTATTAAAAAAAGGAGCTTTTTATGTCCCGCTACACTTTACATGATTTTATCAGCCAAACCCAACAGCAAGACCGTGGAGAGGGTTTTTTTGAGCTCGAATCCGAGCGCATGTTAGAGGTCAACTTAAACGGCATGGTCTGGACTAAAATGGGTTCGATGGTGGCCTATCGAGGCGGTGTTAAGTTTAAGCGCGAGGGCATGCTCGAGCATGGCGTCGGCAAACTTTTCAAAAAAGCTTTTACAGGTGAAGGCCTGAGTCTTACTAAAGCAGAAGGGCAAGGCAAGGTCTATCTGGCGGATGCAGGAAAGAAAATTTCGATTCTTAATCTACAAAATGAATCTATTTTTGTGAATGGAAATGACGTTTTGGCTTTTGAACCCACAATCAATCATGACATTAAAATGATGCGTAAACTGACTGCCATGATGGCAGGCGGCCTTTTCAACGTGCATTTAGCAGGCACCGGTATGGTGGCCATTACCACACATTACAACCCGATGACTTTGATTGTGAAACCTGGGCAACCCGTCTGTACCGACCCCAATGCCACCGTAGCCTGGTCAGGTTCTTTAACTCCACAATTTAAAACCGATGTTTCTTTTAAGACTTTTCTGGGTCGTGGCAGCGGTGAATCCATTCAAATGCTCTTTGATGGAGAAGGTTTTGTGGTCTTGCAACCCTATGAAGAGGTTTATTTTCAACAACAAAGTTAGCTTACTTTCTTTTTGAGGGGGCGTTTGAAAAAAACCGTTAGGAGTCCAAGACCATTTTTTGCTAAAATAAACTTATGCAAAAAATCAGCCTCCACGAAGTCTTTGATCAACTGTGGGAGTTTTACGCTACTCAAAACCCCCAGGTGCCTTTGATCCATAATCTATTGGCAGAAAGGGAAGAGCTTAGCAATTTGGTGAACGATCATATTGCCTTGCGTACCTTTGCCGAAACCCGGGTGGGTCTAGAAGTTCTTGCAAAAAACTTTACTCAATTGGGGTTTGAAGAACAGGCGTCCTACGAGTTACGGGATAAAAATGTCTTTGCTAAATACTACGCCCACCCTTCTGGCCAATGGCCCAAGGTCTTTATCAGCGAACTCCAATTAGATAGCTTAAGTCAAGCCGCACAAGCTTTAGTGGAAGAACTCATTAATCAAATCCCTGAAAAAGTTCTGAAATCGCGGGCGCTCTGCGCCATGGGACGCCCTTGGGATGTTAGCCATTCAACATATCAAAAACTTTTGCAAGAGAGCGAATACGCCGCCTGGATGGCAGCGCATGGTTTTCAAATGAATCATGCCACTTTAAATGTCAACGCCATGTCCAGTTTTGCCAACTTAGAGGCCTTAATCCATTTTTTAGAGGAAAAAGGCTTTGCCATGAACGGCCAAGAGCAGGGTCAAGAAATTCAAAAGGCCTTTGACCCTCATGGGGAATACCTACTGAAACAGGCTTCAACACTGGCTGCGGAAGTCCCAGTGCAATTCACCGATGGAGAACATATTATTCCAGGTTGCTACTATGAGTTTATCGAACGCTTTCAAGGCTACGAAGGTTTTGACCCAGGCAATGCCTCTAAAATTATGGAAAGCACCTACGTGCGCAGTCACGGTAATCACTAAGAAAATATTAAAATGAAAAAAGAAAAAAAAACGCTAAAACTGAAAAGTCCCAAAGTAAAAACTAGCTTGCCTGGACCTAAGGCGAAAGCCATTATTCAGCGAGATAACTTTTATCTCTCACCTTCTTATACGCGCTCTTATCCCTTGGTGATTGCTAAAGGAGAGGGCTCCTGGGTCACCGATGTCGATGGAAATCTCTTTTTAGATTTTACTGCGGGTATTGCAGTCAATGCAACCGGGCATAGCCACCCTAAAGTGCTTCGCGCCATTGAAAAGCAGGCTCAAAACTTTTTACACATGTCGGGTACCGATTTTTATTATAGCGCCCAGGTCGATTTGGCCGAGCGCTTAGCAGCGGTCTTTCCGGGAATGGGCCCCAAGAAAGTTTTTTTTACTAACAGTGGGGCCGAATCCATCGAAGCCGCTATCAAACTGGCGCGTTACCATACCGGCCGGCCTGCCATCATTGCTTTTTGGAATGCCTTTCATGGCCGTACCCTGGGTGCACTCTCTTTAACCGCTAGCAAATCCGTGCAACGCAACCGTTTTTTACCTTTATTACCCGAGGTGTATCACACGACATTTCCCAATTCTAAAAATAGCCCAAAGGATATGAGCCCGGAAGAATATGCCACTCAATGTGTGCAAAATATCCGTAAACAAATCTTTAAAAAAATTCTCGAACCCCAACAAGTCGCCGCCATCATTGTTGAGCC
>JAUHYS010000062.1 GCA_030426445.1 bacterium | reverse complement strand
TTGTTCAAGGGGGCGTTCCAGGGGCAATAGGGTCATTAGTTTGTGTTAAAAGTTTAAATCAAGAAAATTTTATTGAGCGAATTTTAAAAATAGATGGTAAAAATTCTAAAGAAACAGCAGCTTAATATAAAATAAATTAAATAATTAATATAGAATTCTGAGATTTTACAATGAATGATTTGGTTTTACATCGAGAAAACGGGGAAGAGCTAAAAAAAATTAGCTTAGAAAAAAAGCTGATTAGCGGTCCAGTGCGTCGTGGTTTGCTCTACTATGCCGTTAATGCCTTTTTAGCTAGTAAGAGAACGGGTACTCATTCTGTCAAAACGAGAGGTCAAGTCTCTGGCTCGACAAAAAAAATCTATCGTCAGAAAGGTACAGGTCGTGCAAGGCATGGTTCTAAAAAAGTACCTACTTTTAGGGGTGGAGGAGTGGCATTTGGTCCAAGTCCACGCGATTACGGTTATAGGCTTCCCAAAGCAGCTCGTCGTAGTGCATTGCAATCTGTATTTGCACTTAAATTTAAAGAAAATGCATTTAAACTAGTAGAAGATCTTAACTGGGAAAAGCCTTCTACAAAGAAAGCTAGTGACTTTTTTAAATCTCTTGGTGTCAAGTCTGCTGTTTTGGTTGCTGAAAATGATAATATAAATATAAGACTCTCTATCCGTAATTTGCCATTTTGCAGTCTTCAAACTGTAGAGGAGTTAAATGTTTATGATTTGCTGAATCATGAATTTTTGTTAGTCACTGAGAGTGCTTTAAATAAAATCTACCAAAAACTTCATCTAGTATAGTGAAATTAAATTATGGAATTTTATCAAATAATAAAAAAACCTCTCATTACTGAAAAAAGTACTTTGCTTAGAGAGACAAGTCGTCAGTATTTATTCGAAGTCGACCGCCGTGCTTCAAAATATCAAATTGCTAGCGCGGTAGAGTCTCTGTTTAGAGTTAATGTGGAGCAAGTTAGAACCCTTATTGTAAGAGGTAAGTTAAAAAGGGTCGGTAAGAGTTTTGGTAAGCGTTCTAATTATAAAAAGGCTTTTGTGACTCTCAAAGAGGGCAATAAAATAGATTTTTTTGAAGGTGTATAAAGATGGCTAACCGAGCGTATAACCCAAGAACCCCTGGCCTCCGTGGAATGACGAGCGCAGACTTTTCTGAACTAACAGGTGCAAAGGTTGAAAAAAAACTGCTCTCTAAATTAGAGCGAACTGGAGGGCGAAATAATAATGGTCGTATTACCACTCGTCATATAGGAGGGGGCCATAAAAAAAAATATCGTATAATCGATTTTAAGCGAGGGAAGAAAAAGGGAGTTCCAGCAAAAGTTGCTTCAATTCAGTATGACCCCAATCGTACCGCGCGAATTGCATTACTGCATTACATAGACGGCGATAAAAAATATATTTTGGCTCCAAAAGGTTTAAAAGTAGGGGACGAGTTACTTGCTTCGGAGACAGCGGAAATTCAACCAGGGAACGCTTTGCCACTCAAAGCCATACCAGTAGGTACAAATATTCATAATGTTGAGCTGAGAGTGGGTAAAGGAGGGCAATTAGCAAGAAGTGCAGGTACAAGCATTCAGCTTATGGCAAAAGAAGGCAAGTATGCACAGATAAAACTGCCTTCAGGTGAAGTGAGAAAAGTCTTGCTAGCATGCATGGCTACAATTGGAGAAATAGGGAATGCTCAGCATGAAAATATTAGTTATGGAAAAGCTGGGAGAAGAAGATGGTTGGGAGTTCGACCTACAGTACGTGGAATGGTTATGAACCCTGTAGACCACCCTCATGGAGGGGGTGAGGCAAAAGGTAAGGGGGGTAACCACCCTTCGAGTCCATGGGGAACTCCAGCTAAAGGTTATAAGACTAGAAAAAATAAACGTACTCAAAAATTTATTGTCAGAGACCGTAGAAAAAAATATTAGGTTAACTATTTAAGATTTTAGGAAAGTTAAATTTATGCCGAGATCTACAAAAAAAGGCCCCTTCGTTGACGAATCATTGCTTAGAAAAGTTGAAAATATATCTGAACAAAAGGGAAAAAAGGTCATAAAAACTTGGTCTCGTCGTTCTTTAATTACACCTGATTTTGTCGGATTAACATTTGCAGTTCATAATGGAAGAAAGTTTATTCCAGTTTTTGTGACAGAAAATATGGTAGGTCATAAATTAGGAGAATTTGCTACAACACGTACTTTTCATCAGCATGCAGGTGATCGTAAAACAAAAGGTTAAAACATGAATTTATCAAGTGCAAAATTTAAATTTTTGAGAGTTGCTCCAAGAAAAGCCATGATGGTGGCAAATATGATACGAGGTCGTAAAGTAGAAGAGGCTCTAGCAATTCTTAAATTTAATAAGCGTCATGTTGCGAGAGATTTTGTTAAACTTCTTAAATCTGCTTTAGCCAATGCAGAGCAAAAAGGTAGTGTTGATACAGATAATCTTTTTATAAAAAAATTAACAGTTGACCAGGGGCCGATATTGAAGCGTTGGAGAGCTCGAGCGCGTGGTAGTGGATCAAGAATTAATAAAAAAACCAGTCATATATGTGTAACTGTAGCAGAAAAATAAATTGAGGAAATATGGGACAAAAAGTACATCCAATTGGTTTTAGAATTGGTATTAATAAGCCATGGCTTTCAAAATGGTATGCGGATTCACGCGAAAAAAAGTATGCAAAATACCTGCATGAAGATTTATTTTTTAGAAATAAAGTCAAGGAGAAGCTTCGTTCAACTGGAATCTCAAAAATTGTGGTAGAGCGTGCTGCCAAAAAAGTAAAAATAGTTATTCATACAGCACGACCAGGACTTGTTATTGGAAAAAAAGGATCTGGAATTGATTCGCTCAGGGCAGAACTTCAAAAAGTCAGTGGAAGCGAGGTATTCTTAGATATTCATGAAATTCGTAAGGCAGAACTAGAAGCGCAACTTGTTTCAGAGAATATTGCTATGCAACTTGAGCGCCGAGTAGCTTTCCGTCGTGCCATGAAAAAAGCAGTTCAATCCACTCTAAAGTTTGGGGCAAAAGGGATTAAAATTATGGTTTCTGGAAGGCTGGGGGGAGCTGAAATTGCGAGAACCGAATGGTATAGGGAGGGTCGAGTGCCTCTACATACTCTAAGGGCAGATATCGATTTCGGCTTTGCAGAAGCGAATACGACTTATGGAATTATTGGGGTCAAGGTGTGGATCTTTAAAGGAGAAATTTTAGGCAAATCTTCTCCTGCTCTTCAACAGTTGGCTTAAGAAAAAGGACTTACTACATGTTAATGCCTAAAAAAACTAAATATCGAAAGCAACAAAAAGGTCGCATGCGTGGCAGAGCTTATCGAGGATGTAATCTGGACTTTGGTGATTTTGCAATTCAAGCTTTAGAGTGTGGGTGGATTACCTCAAGGCAAATCGAAGCAAGTCGAATTGCAATTACTCGTTGTATTAAACGAGGAGGAAAAGTCTGGATAAGAATTTTTCCAGATAAACCCATTACAAAAAAACCCCTTGAGACTCGAATGGGTAAAGGGAAAGGTAGTGTTGAAGAATGGGTTGCTGTGATAAAGCCAGGGCGTATTCTTTTTGAGATGGAAGGCGTAGGGCTGGAGCTGGCAACTGAGGCTTTAAAACTAGCTCAACATAAATTACCATTACGTACTAAAATTGTGACTCGGGAGGATTACCGTGACGCCTAACGAAATAAGGGAAAAAAGTCTGCCAGAGTTAATAAACTTTGAAAAAGAGCTTAAAGAAGAATTGATTGGTCTAAAAATGAAACGGTCAACAGGTCAGTTGGAGAAGAACCACCGTATTAGTGAGGTGAAAAAAGATATCGCGAGAGTTCTCACTATAAAAAAACAAAAAGCGGATAAGGTTTAAATCCTATGGAAAAACAAAAAAACCAAAAAATAAGAGTGGGCATTGTCACTAGTAATAAAATGGATAAAACAGTTACAGTTGTTGTGGAGTCTTTAGTATTACATGCCAGAATTAAAAAGTATCATAAGAGACGAACAAAATTTAAAGCTCATGACCAAACCAACCGGTGTGTAATAGGTGACGTAGTAGAAATGGTTGAGTCACGACCGCTTTCGAAAACAAAGAGGTGGGCGGTTAGAAAAGTAGTCAAAAAAGCAGAAGAAATTATTTAATAAATAACTTTGTAATAATTGAGTAAAAAATGATTCAAGTAGAAACAGTATTAGATTCGGCTGATAATTCTGGAGCAAAGAGATTGCTTTGTATTAAGGTCCCTGGAGGAAGTAAACGGAAATATGCAACAATTGGAGATGTAATTGTTGTTTCCGTAAAGGAAGCATTGCCGGACTCGCGTGTTAAAAAAGGGGATGTAAAAAAAGCAGTAATTGTTCGTGTGAAGAAAGAAATTGCACGAGAGGATGGGTCCTATATTCGTTTTGATCAAAACTCAGTCGTTTTAGTCAATGATGCAGGGGAGCCAATAGGGACACGTATATTTGGTCCAGTTGCACGCGAGCTTCGTGCAAAAAAATACATGAAAATTATTTCACTCGCTCCCGAGGTACTTTAATGAAGAATAAGATAAAAAAAAATGACCAAGTAATCGTGATAGCAGGTAAAAGTAAAGGGCAACACGGAAAAGTGCTACGTGTTATACCTGATGAGTCACGTGTCATTGTTGAAAAAGTCAATTTAGTTAAACGACATACAAAACCAACCCAAACTAATCCTCGAGGTGGAATTGTAGAGAAGGAAGCTTCCATCCATATTTCTAATGTGATGCTTTTAGACCCTAAGACAAATCAGCGAACAAGAGTCGGGTTTAGGTTAGAGATGGATGGAACAAAGGTACGTTATAGCAAAAAAAGCGGTGAAAAGATTGCATAATTAATAAAATTTAAGGTTATCAAAGTGGTTAATTTAAAGTCTAAATACGAAGAAAAATATAAGAACGAAGTCATACCTGCTCTTATGAAAGATTTTGGATATGCTAATATTATGATGGTTCCAAAGATTGAGAAAGTAGTGATTAATATTTGCCTGTCCGAAGCGTTACAAAATCCCAAGCTTCTTGATAATGCAGCTAATGAGATTAAATCGATTACAGGTCAACAGCCCGTAATTACCAAAGCAAAAAAGTCCATTGCTTCATTTAAATTAAGAGAAGGTCAAAAGTTAGGAGTGATGGTTACTTTAAGAAAGAAACGAATGTATGAGTTTCTTAATAGGTTGTGTAATATTGCGCTTCCCCGAGTACGTGACTTTCGTGGAATTAGTGGACGTGCTTTTGATGGAAAAGGTAATTACTCACTAGGAGTTACCGAACAAATTATTTTTCCAGAAATCAATTATGATAAAATTGATAAAATTAGAGGTATGAATATAACTGTGGTTACAACGGCTAAGACAAATGATGAAGGTAAGGCCTTACTTAAATATATGGGGATGCCCTTTCGTAATTAATTTTGGACTCAATGCTGTAATTTATAGCTAAAAAGGTTGTTAAATGGCAAAAAAATCAATGATGATAAAGGCTTCACGTAAGCCAAAGTTCAAAGTAAGAGGTTATAGTCGATGCCCTCTTTGTGGACGGCCAAGAGCTTATTTAAGAAAATTTAATATGTGCCGACTATGTTTTCGTAAACTTGCCAATCAAGGTGAAATCCCAGGTGTGATAAAAGCTAGTTGGTAAGGTTTGGAGTTGTAAAAATGCTAACGGATCCAATATCAGATATGTTAACCCGCATTCGTAATGCTATTCAGAAGCGTCACGAAGTGGTTGAAATCCCAAGTTCAAAGATGAAGCTTGCAATTGTCGAACTGCTTAGAAAAGAGGGCTTTATCAAGGGTTTTCATGAAGTAGAATATAAAAATCAAGGGAAAATTGTTGTTGAACTTGTTTATCGTCACCAAAAACAAGCTGCTATTCATGGGCTTAAAAGAGTGAGTAAACCAAGTCGGCGGGTTTACCTTGGTTACCGTGATATTAAACCTATTTTTAATGGAACGGGAGTGGCAATTTTTTCAACTCCTAATGGGGTTATGACTGATGTGGTGGCAAGAGAAAAAAAAGTCGGTGGAGAATTTTTATTAACGGTTTGGTAGAAAATTATGTCAAGAACTGGACGAAAAGAAATATCTATTCCTGAAAAAGTAAAAATAAACCTTTCAGACACTCAAGTTGTAGTTGAAGGTCCAAAAGGCAAGCTTGATCAGGAGATTTTTGAAGGTATTTCTGTTAAAAACGAAAATAATATATTACAGGTCCATCGTGAAAACGATTCCCCTCCATGTCGGGCTAAGCATGGTTTAATGCGAGCTGTCTTAGCTAATATGGTTAAGGGAGTTTCAGAGGGATTTTCGAAAGAGTTGGATATTCAGGGAGTAGGTTATCGAGCTGAAGTTAAAGGCAAAGAGCTCCATTTAAATTTAGGTTTTTCCCACGTTGTGCCTTTTAAAATTCCCGAAGGAATTAACGTAAGTGTAGATAAGCAGACTCACTTAGTGGTTTCAGGTTTTGATAAAGTGTTAGTCGGACAAGTTGCTGCTGATATTCGTAAAATTAGACCTCCTGAGCCTTATAAAGGTAAGGGAGTTCGTTATACAAATGAAGTTATTCTTCGTAAGGCCGGAAAAGCGGCTGGTGGAAAGTAGTATAATGAGTCATATGAAATTACAAGGAAGAACCCGTAGAAAACTTAGAGTCAGAAAGAAGATTTACGGGACAAGCGAAAGACCTCGGATGACGATTTTCCGAAGTCTAAAACATTTATATATTCAAATTGTAGATGATACTCTTGGAAAAACTTTGGTATCGGTATCTACAAGTAAAAAAAGTGAAACCCTAAAAGGATCAAATGTTGAGACTGCGAAACAGCTAGGAAAAAAAATAGCAGAAAAAGCAATTTCATCAAATATTAAAAACGTCATTTTTGATCGCAACGGTTATATTTATCACGGTCGAGTCAAAGCTATTGCAGAAGCGGCACGTGAAGGAGGTTTAGAGTTCTAATGACAGCTCCACAACTTAACAAAGAAAATACAGATATTGAACTTAGCGATCGTTTAATTAGCTTAAACCGTGTTGCAAAAGTGGTTAAAGGGGGGCGTCGCTTCCGTTTTAGCGCTTTAGTGGTGACAGGAGATGGAGCTGGCCGTGTGGGTGTAGGTCTCGGAAAGGCAAAGGAAGTTCCTGAAGCGATTCGTAAAGCAGGAGAAAAAGCCAAGCGTAATTTACTTAAAGTTTCTTTAGATAAAGCAACCATCCCACATGAAGTGGTGGGAAAATACGGGGCCGCTCGAGTCATGCTAAAACCCGCAAGTGAAGGAACTGGAGTTATTGCGGGTGGGGTGGTTCGTGCTGTGGTAGAAGCTGTTGGTGTGCATAATATTTTAACGAAGTGTATCGGTACAAATAATCCACATAATGTCGTTAAAGCTACGATAAATGGCTTATTAAGTTTAAGAAATACAGAGCAAATTAAAGAATTACGAAAAGTAAGTTAAGTGACGGTGAGTATATGAGTGATTTATTAAAAGTGACACTTGTGCATAGTGGCATTGGAAGAAGCCAAAAACAAAAAGATACCTTACGTGCTTTGGGGCTCAGAAAACTTCATCAAGAACGTATTTTGAAAGATTTACCTCCAATTCGAGGAATGATTAATAAAGTTTCTCATTTAGTTAGATGTGAGACAGGAGTTAAGCAGGCTTCCGAAAAGAAGGAAAAGTCAAATACAGTCAGTTATCAAATTAAAAAAAATCAACAGTAGACTGTATTGGATATTTATTTAAAGATTTAAACATGAGCAAAGTTATTCAATTTAAGGTTATTAAAGATGGTAAAATTTTTAAGTGAGCTAAAAGCTCCTAAGGGAGCGGTAAAAAAGAAAAAAAGATTGGGGAGAGGTGATTCAAGTGGTCATGGTGGAACCTCAGCCCGTGGTCACAAGGGGCAAAAAGCTCGTTCAGGAGGCTATCATAAGGTAGGCTTTGAGGGCGGACAAATGCCTTTAGCAAGGCGTTTACCTAAACGGGGTTTTAATAATAAATTTAAAAAGTTTTATAATGTTATTAATCTGAGAGATCTAAAAGACATTGCACAAGGGACTCAGGTAGATCTAAATTATTTAAAAGAGAACAAAGTCGTTAAGCAAAGTTATGGTTCATTAAAAGTTTTGGGTGTGGGTGAGCTACCACATGCATTAACAATTATAGCAGATAAGTTTTCTAAAAGTGCTCAAGAAAAAATTGAAAAAGTGGGAGGTCAAGCAAAACTAGTTGGTGCTTCCTGATGACCTGTCTATTTTCACTTTCTATGCTTACTTCATCTTACACCGGATACAAAAAAAGTCCTGATTATATAATTTAAGTTTATGGCAAATAGTATTGGAAATATTACTCGATTACCAGAGCTTCGTAAGAGGATTGTGTATACTCTTATTATGCTCGGTATTTATCGCCTGGGTGTTTTTATACCTACTCCTGGAATCGATCCAGAAAAACTTAAAACCATTATGCAGAGTGGAACCATCTTAGAAAACTTAAATCTTTTTTCAGGGGGAGCCCTTGAAAAGTTTTCCATATTTGCACTTGGTATCATGCCCTATATTAGTGCTTCGATTATTTTACAATTGTTGACTGTAGTTGTCCCAGCGTTAGAAAAACTACAACAAGAAGGCGATGTAGGTAGAAAAAAAATTACACAGTGGACTCGTTATGGCACAGTTTTACTAAGTATTATTCAAGGTTTAGGTATCAGTTATGGGTTAGAATCACAGTCTGCACTGCTACCAGGTGTAGGCGGACCCTCCTTTTATTTTTTGACGGTGGTGACTTTAACAGCAGGTACTTGCTTTATTATGTGGTTAGGTGAGCAAATTTCAGAGCGAGGCATTGGTAATGGAATATCACTAATCATTTTTGCGGGTATTGTGACTATGATTCCAGCTGGCTTTCGTGATGCTTGGACAAATCGAAATGAATTTGGAGATATTTTAGGGTTCATACTTCTATTGGGCGCAATACTCCTAATGATCGGATTTATTATTTTTATGGAGAGAGCCCAGAGACGCATTCCTATCAATTATGCCAAAAGAGTCGTGGGTCGTAAGATTTATAGTGGACAGTCAAGCCATTTACCTCTTAAAGTCAATACTGCAGGGGTGATTCCACCTATTTTTGCATCTTCTATTTTGATGTTTCCTGCTACTATTTTGAGGTTTGTAGAAAATCCACAAATTAAAAACTTTATGACGCATCTGCAGTTAGGGCAGGGACTACATAATGCAATCTATATATCACTAATTATTTTCTTTTGCTACTTCTATACAGCAGTGACTTTTGACCCTGTAAAAGTTGCCGATAATGTCAAAAAGCATGGTGGTTTTATTCCAGGGATTCGTCCGGGTAAATCAACAGCAGACTATATAGATAAGGTGCTTAGCCGTTTGACTTTAGGGGGGTCCATATACGTAGCGGCAATTTGTGTGCTGCCTTTAGTATTAGCAAGCTATTTCAAAGTTCCCAGTAGTATTGCAGTCACATTTGGAGGGACTTCTATATTAATTGTTGTAGGTGTGGCAATGGATACGGTAGCACAAATTGAATCCCATTTACTTACTCGTAATTATGAAGGCTTTTTAGGAGCTAAAGGAGGAAAGTTTAAAGGGAGAAAACGTTAGAATGAACTTAGTTTTATTGGGACCTCCTGGAGCAGGTAAAGGCACACAATCAAAGATGCTGCAGAATGAATATAGCCTTCCACAAATATCCACAGGTGATATGTTAAGAGAAGCTAAGGAAGCAAGAACTCCTTTAGGAAAAGAAGCTGAAAAGTATATGAATAAAGGGCTTTTGTTACCTGATGAGCTCGTTGTTAGCCTTATTGAAGAACGTTTACAAAAAAACGACTGTCAAAATGGTTTCATACTAGATGGTTTCCCGCGTA
>JAUHYS010000326.1 GCA_030426445.1 bacterium | reverse complement strand
ATCGCGACAAGCTATGCCCAAAGTTGTGAAAAATTTAAAAAAAGAAATCATTTTTTAAAGAGGCTTCGGCCCGCTACATTTTTTTGCAACGACAGCGAGCCAGGGTTGCTCGTGACAAGGCTTTCCCTGCGGTCGGTAATAGTTATGTACTAAGCTAAATCCAGATCTTTTAAGAAAATTTTGATATTCTACAAGTTCAAGATAGGTTCCATAACGTTGACCGTTCCAGCCTTCAAAATCTCCTCGAGGGTTAGAAGAAAACAAAATACCATTTTCTTTTAGACTTTGATGAAGTTCACGCAGCACGCGAGTCAGTTCTTGTGAGGGGACATGGAAAAGGGAAGCATTAGCAAAAATTCCGTCAAAAAATTGTCTAGGTAAATCTAACTTTAGAAAATCCTGCTGCCAAACTTCGCAAGATGAGTAGCTCCTGGCCATTTGGCAGAAATCTGGGCAGCCATCCAAGCCAATAGCATGATGCCCCAAATTTTTAAAATATTTTAAATCGCGCCCCGGGCCACATCCCAAGTCTAAAATAGAGAGTCCCTTTCTTTGAGGCAGGGCCTCTAAAAATGCTTGGTAATTTTGTGTCACATCATGATCCTTGGTGCCTTCCCAAAAAGCATGGGCTCTTGACTGATAATGTGCCAAGGTTTGTTCGGAGATGACTCTAAGATCTTTTTCTTGTAGTTTTGTATTCATTTTTTGTATTCATTCGATTTATTTTTTCATTTCATGGATATCAAGTTATATAAAAGCATTAAAGAGATTTCCGCAAGTCTTTGGTCTGATTTAGAAGACCCTCATTTTCCTTTTTTGACTCACTCCTTTCTTTTGGCTTTAGAATCGTCAAAGGTTGTGGGGATGGAATCCGGTTGGATTCCACATTATCTGACTATTTGGGAAGGTCCGCAATTACAAGGGGCTCTTTGTTTATACAAAAAAAAGAATAGTTATGGTGAATTTATTTTTGATTGGGAATGGGCCCATGCTTATCAACATCATGGTTTAGCGTATTATCCTAAATTGATTTCCGCGGTGCCTTTTACTCCAGCCACAGGTGCCAAATTATTGCTCAACCCAAATGTAAGTGAAACTCAAAAAATCAGTCAGCTCTTAGTCAAAGCAGCTTTAAAAGAGATGGAGCAACTCAGTTGCAGCAGCTTACATTTTTTGTTTATTCCTGAAGAGGAAATCTCTGCTTTTGAGTCACAAAATTTTCTCATTCGTCACTCCTATCAATTTCATTGGGAAAACCAAAGGTTTTAAAAAGAAAGGGCCGCCAACAGGTGGTCAAAGAGAGAAGGTCTTTAGAAAAGAGAGGCTGGTGTATCCAACAACTTCGGGGGGATGAGATTGAGTTAGAACATCTCAAAAAAATGTATCAGTTCTATCTCAATACGATTCAAAAAAATGCTGCGATGCCTTATTTAAATGAGGAATTTTTTATGCAGCTTTATCATACACAGCGAAAAGATCTGTTACTGATTTTTGCTAAGTTAGAAGGAGATTGGATTGCGGGATCCATCAATTTTGTCAAAGGAGAAAATCTTTATGGCCGCTATTGGGGCTGTTTGGAGGAATATGACTATTTGCATTTCGAGCTTTGTTATTACCAAAATATCGAATTTGCGATTCAACATCGATTGAAACACTTTGAAGCCGGGGCTCAGGGGTCACATAAAATGCTGAGAGGTTTGTCACCTAGTTTGACTTACAGTGCTCATTTTTTACGGGATACGCGTTTTCATCAAGCCATTGGACGTTTTGTTGAAGAAGAAAAGAAGTCACTTAAAAAAGGAATGGAGGAGGCGCTTCTGCATGATGCTTATAAAGTTGGGTTCAGTAAGTGAGGCAGATAGATTGAAAAAAATAAGAAAACTGTATCCTTTCATTGCATATTTTATTTTGATCGTATACTTTTTTAAAATCTCATGAAAAAATTTAGCCTATCGCTTTGGCGATTATCGAGAATGACTTATCGAAAACTTACGGTCGACCATGTAGGCCAGCACGCGGCTGCATTGGCTTTT
>JAUHYS010000061.1 GCA_030426445.1 bacterium | reverse complement strand
CCATCCCTAAGTAATAAGAAGCCTAAATCATTTTTAATGGAGGCAATTTCTTGTAAGTCTTCAAGAGACTCAGCCAAGCGTAGGGCCTGTAAAAAGTATGCCTTGGCTTCTTCTTTCTGATGTACTTGCAGGTGCAAGGAAGCGAGCCGCCTCAAGTTTTCCTCTTGTTCTTCAGGTTTTTTCAAACAAGTTTTGAGTTTTTCTCCTATGCGTAGAGCTTTCTGTATATCTCCGGAGAGAGTATAAAAGTGCATGAGCTTTTTTAAGAGAGAAGTGTCTTGAGAGTAAAACTCAAGGTATTTTGCGAAAATCTTGGCAGGCCCATAAGAAAATATTTTTAGGTATTTAGAGAATTGTTTTTTTAAAAATTTTTTAGCTTTTTCTTCTTGGCCTAACTTAAAAAGCCAGATTCCATACTCGGGATGCTCAGGAATTTGAGAGCAGAGCTTTTTGAGTAAATTCTTGCACTTTAAATCGCTCCACTGCGAAGTGATGGCTGCATGCCAGGATGGGTTAGAGTAACGAATACGAGCTTGATGAAACTCGAGCTGCTTTTTATCAATACCTTTCCGGACAAGCTCCCATAATATCTCTTTGTCTTGAGAATTTTTTGCTGCATTTAAGCAATGCAATTCGGTGATCATGAAGCCTTTTTCACTTAAAGCAAAATAGGCATAAAAGTTTGAAAACTTTTTATAGGCTCCTGTTGTAGGAACATCTTGAAGAATTTCTGGGGAAAACTTCTTTTCTTTTTGCGAACAGCGGATTGAAAAATCAAAGCTTTGAGATTGGCCTATAAAAAAAATAGGGTGAAGTTTTTCATCTGTTTGTTGAAAACTCTTTAAGAATTGCTCTAGATCTTTCTTTGCAAGCACCTCCTCTTTGGCAAGCAGAACGAAGCTTTTTTTTCTTAAAAAAAGTTTTATTTGAGCAAAAATGTCATTACAGCCTTCTGGCAAATCTTCTGATGGATTCCCTAAAAACCGAAATAATTGTCGTTTCCAATTCGTCTGAGCATCCAAAAGCAAGCAAGCCTGGGAGTTAAGCCTCAGCTGATAAAAAAGCTGCTCTAAAAACAAAGACTCTTGATTCTGAGAAAAGCCTTCTAGATTGATAAACTTAAGTGGTTTTTGACTCACTTGCTTATGCTTGCTCAAACAGACTTTTACTTGAGCTTGCTCTTCAGCAAAGGACCGAAGTATCCGAGTTTGCTTATAACCTGACCAGCCGGAGTCCTCTTCTATTTTATAAGGAGGAGAAGCCCAAGTATTGATAAACTGAATGACTTCGACCGCTCTTTGAAAACGGTGTTCTTTATTTCGTTGAAGTAATTTTGCAAGCAATGCATCCCACTGAGAAGAAAGCTTTAAATTATTCTGAGAAGCTTTGGGTAGAGCGCTTTCTTTTTGTAAACGTTGCTCAATTAAACTATGAAGATCCGCTTTTGTAAAAGGTGGGTGCCCGCTTAAAAATTCGTAAGCAGTCAACCCAAAAGAATAAAGGTCACTTCTAGTATCTAGAGGCTGCCCTAAGATTTGCTCTGGGCTAGCGTAAGCCAAAGTCGCCCCATGGACTGTGCTTGAGTTTTGCTGACGACTGAGGCCAAAGTCAATAACCTTAATGTCTCTTTCTTCTGAAACCATGATGTTGCTGGGCTTGATATCTCCGTGAACCAACGCATGAGAGTGCAAAAACTCTAACGCCCTGAGAATTTGAACAAGCAGGTCCGTTTTTTCTTTTAAACTCAATGGAGGGCATTGGCCTAGGTGATTACCTTCAACCCACTCTGCTTTCCAAGAGAATTCCTTTTTACTCTCATTATAAGAAAAATCGAGTATTTTTAAGATATTGGGATGATCCAACTGAGAAAGAGTACGAAATTCTTCTTTAAGAAGTTGAATAAGTTTCTCGCTATGCTGCCCTGTAAGGCAAACAGATTTCTTAACAATATTTTTTTGATAAAGAGCATCGTAAACACGCTCAACTTTTCCTTGATGGCCCCCTAAGCTTTGATTTGCATGATTACTTTTCATTAAATATTTAAAACAATGTTTAATTTTTATACATAAAATTAAACATATATATTAAATTGAGTCAATTTTAACTATTAAAAATATACAGTTAAAAACTACAGGAACCCATCAACTTTGAGGGTTTTATTTGTTCTTTTTTTTTGATACGAATGTTTTTTTTGCAGGCTGCTATAAAAAGCCTCCCATTTGAGGAATGTCTATTTATGAAAACCATGACTAGCTCGAACTTCTTTAAATTATTTTATACTAAAATAGCCAAACTATTGAGCTCAAAGAGCTTGTACCGTGGGGCAGCTATATTTTTACTTACCTTTACCCTTTCTTGCGCAGGGCTTAGCCCAGACCTGTCACAAAATTCTCTTCTGGAGCCTAGCTTTCCTGAGGAAGGTGCAAAACCAGAAGAAGACATTTCCCTCCCTTATCCAGGTCCGATTGCCTACTTAGAGTACCTGATTGAAGGAAAAGCTGAGCTTTCTATGGATCAAAAAACTATTCACGTAAAAGGGGTCACGCTTCTTAAAGAAACCATGACAGGAGCTTCTACAAAACTACACATTACAAAAAACGACGAAGCTCAAGTTTACGAAATTTTTTCTAACTCAGAAGGTTATTTTGCCTTAGATTTACCCGCGGACCCCAACAAAACGACTGAGTACATTCGTTTAGTGACCAAAAACGATGAAGGCGAATCAAGTAGTGACGTTTTAACTCTCTTTGTAGATAAGCTTTATGGTTTTTGGCGCGGGGGAGCTTCCATTGATTGGGAAAAAATAAGTAATGACTGCTTCGAGCAGCTACCTGATATTGGAGAGCTAGAAAATTTTACGCGGGTTTTTCTCTATAAACCAAAGCCTTATCAAGGCATTTATTGGCTTAATTTTTTGGGCATGCGCTATCCCTTCGAACTCAAAACTAAAATTGGATCCATGGAAATGGAAATCCATTCTTCGGAAATGAAAGACTTTGATGAAACACAAGGATTCCCCTCTCATCTCAAAACAGGCTGCTACGAACAAGTCGATTTTTGGACCGAGGGTAAGCTAAACCCAAAAATAGAATTGGATGGTATTTATATCAATGGCAGAGGAGAGTTTCAGGCTATACTTTCTGGATCTGAGGAGTCTTGCTTACCTTGCCATATTCAGGGAGCTTGGGATTTTTATAAGTTCCTTCCTGCATGGGTTCTAGATGTAGGAGATAGCGACGCTCTTTACGAAATCGACCAACCTCAAGAAAAAAACATCGAAATTGATTATGAAATTATTTCTGAAAGCATACATGACGCAGAAGCAAAAAACATAATTCCTGATGGCCCATTAAAGAAAATGATTCCTATCACTAGCAATATACTATTGGGAATAACTGCAAAAAAGCTTTACCAAATCCACCCAAACACTTCTCAAGTCCACATACTTTTAGAATCTAAGAAACTATCAGGAAATTTAATTTTTAAGGACATCCTTCAAATAGACTCTCAGTACAGCGTATTAACTTTTCATGACTCTGAAGTAGCTTCCGCAGGCTTTTTTCTTTTTAAACCAGCGTCTCCAGAACACATACAACGCATAGATCTGCCTTCTCAATATTCTCAAATACTTTCTCCAGTCTGGGCAAATGGGCAGCTTTACACTATAGGAACAAATTTTGATGATGAAAAACACGCATTTAATAACGCTTCCATCGATTCAGAAAGAAAAAACGCACTTCTATTTTATGACTATTACAACGGTGAGTTTTCAGAAACACCCACCTGGATCTGGCCTCTAAAGCTTCACAACCCTATCGCGTTAAAACTCATTTCAGATCATCAACTCTGGATATTTGATGGGTCGTTTCCTTCATCAAAAATTAATTTTAAGTCCCCTTCAAGCGGTGCTGTTGAAATTATTTTACTCAACCCTCTTTCCTCAGAACCTATACTAAGTGATAATGTTTTTATGCCACAATGGCGCACTCGTTTACAAAGTGGAGAAGGCATTTCTGACTCAAGACATTTTGGTGAGTTTAAACTTATCCAAGATTACAATAAACTTTTCATCAGCGGAAGACGCTTTTCCTACTGGATCGACTTACAAAGCATTTACCTCCCTCCTCAAAACCAAGGAGAAGCTTTGAATCAAATGAATCTCATCCGACCTTTAGGAACCCTTGCTACAAATATTTTTTCTCTCTACGCAGGCGCCTACCCCATCATTTTTTCAGAAGAGTTTGAAGATTACAATTATTGGGTTGAATTTAGTTCTTGGGAAGAAAATACGGGTCTAATTCTTTCAGTAATGGGGGCTTCAGAGAAGAAAACGCTAGAGGCTATTTCTCACTCAACACCTCTTATTTACTACCCTATTAATTATTGGGAAACTAGAGGCGCCGTAGCTCCGCTAGGAAAAACTTATGTCGTTTCTATGGGACAATCTTTATACGTTTTTAAAATTAAAGCACGAGCTCCCACGAGCTTGGGAGGCTTAGCTCTTTAATTGTTACAACTCAATTTTATCCGATTTTATTTGGAGGCTTGCAGTGTTATTAAATTCATTCTTTTATCATAAACTTTCTTTTCTTAATTTCTACCTTAGAGTTTTTTCTATCCTTCTTCTAGTTTGGCTTTTTTCATCTTGTCAGACTATCAATAAGCTTCACCCCCTTGAAGAAAGCCCCGAACAACAAGAGAGCTTCCCTGAAAGTAAGCACGAAAACAAGTCTGAACTTGAAGAAGATTTGGGAACCAAAAAACCAAAGCAAGAAAATTTGAACGAAGAAAAAATAATTAAAGGACCTTCTTGGGTCATAAAAGCAGAAGGCGCTCCTTTATATATTCGTAAAAGCGCTCAAGACCAAGAGGGGAATGTTTATTTCGTAGCTTCTATTAGCGCAGACTACCAAAAAGAAATAAAAATCTATGATAATTCTTCCACAGCCGTGCAGCTCTCTTTAACGGAAGGAGAAAAAATCATTATTGCTAAATTTAATAACGATGGAAAACTACTATGGTGTAAAACCTTAGAAGATGAAGTCGATACAGAACAAATTCACTTTGATAAAAAATTTAACATTTTAATTGCAGGTCATTTCTCTAGCCAAGAGATTCGCCTTAGAGACGCTATTTCCGAAGAAGAAACGCATTTATTTAGTCAAAATGGAGAAGAAGATATCTTCATCATAAAAATCAATAAACATGGGCACTTGGACCCTGACATGCCCAAAATATTTATCGGAGGCTCTAAAACTGACTATATTACAAAATTTAAAACAGATTATAAGGATTACTTCTATGCAATCGGAGGAACACATAGCCCTTTTTTAAAAATGGGAATTGATTTTACGATCGAAGGTCTAGATTTAGGCCCGATATGGTTTATAAACTTTATTGTACGTTTAGACCCTAAAACAGGGAAACCGCTTTGGGGCAAAATGTTTCCAGTGCTTATTAGAGATATTGTAAACTTAGAAGGAGAGGGTCTTATTCTTTTAGCTGAGCAATACGAAGAAGAAATCAAACTAGGAGAAGAGACTTTTACCAAATCATGCGGTGGGGGAGATAGCCTTCTAATAAAACTGTCTCAAGATGGAGAAATCATATGGACCAAGCAAATAAAAAATGAAGCCACAATATCTGTAAGCACCCCAACTTTTTCCCCTCAATTAAAACTTAACTCTTTAGGGAACATGCTTGTACATAGTCGCCGTCTATCTCTCTCTGAGGACTGTAAAAAAGACCCCTTAAGTCCTGATCAATATTTTATCAGAAGTTATAGCACTGAAGGCAACCTACTATGGGAAAACTCCTGGAAAGGCATGCCTGCAGAGAGTGAACTCTTAATGGATGAAGGCGGCAACCTATTTTCCTACGCTTCTACTGAGGCTCCTGACTCATTCGAAACAGCTCTCGTACATCAGGGGCAGACAATCCTTTCGGAGCCTGGAAAGTTTTTGCAAAAAATAAATACACAAGGCCACTTAGTGTTCGCAAAAACCTTAAACATAGAAAAAAGCATGCAAGTGGAATTAGAAGAGCATTCAAAGCACTTAGACGAACAAGGAGGGCTAGCACTGCGAGCGAGTGTTAGAGAGTGCTTAAATCAGGAAACCAGTTTTGGGCACTTATCTTCCAACGAAAAAATCGATTGCGAAAAAAGTATTCTAGAAGAGTGGATCCATAAGTACAGCGCTCAGGGAAATCCTCTCTGGACTTTTAAAGTTTCGGACCTTCCAAGGTCGACAACGGGGCTTAAAATACTTTCAAATCACTCTAAAGAAGTCATTGCAACTTTTTCAAGCCCGGAAAGAGCAAGCGTCATTCAATTAGGGAAGCAATTCATCACGAAAAGCAATGAAGGGTCAGCCGATACACATTATTTATTTCAAGTAAAGGAAGATGGACAACCTGGTTGGGTTCATTGGTTTCGCAGTCTCGGCCCTTCTTCTCTTCCATTGCTTAATGAACGGCTACGCGTTAATGCTCATGATGTATTCTACTCTGTAAACTCTAGTGGAAGTCAAGGCATCATAATGAACTTACATGGCAAAACACAAACCTTCCAAGCAGAAAAGAAAAACTACGGATGGACAACGACCCTCCTCATTAAGAAAGGAAAATCCCCTAAACCTTTAGATGAAATCACTCCTTAAAAAAACCTCTGGTTTCTTATATAGTTTTTTATAGAGCCCTCATTCAAGACATAAATCTGTCTTATTTTGAAACACTGTATTTTTTTTATCTATCGTTTTAAGACAGTTCGGCTTCCTTTCACCTCCCCTTTGATTCAAAGAATCAAAAAAACTTAATATTTTTAATAAGTTAAGTAAAGTTAAGAAATAGCATGAAACTTGCTTATCTATTCACTCATTAAGCTCCAGCAATATAACGATCCTACTTTAATATTTTCTGGAGCGGTTGAAAAATCATTTTTTCACACAAGTTACTTTAGGTAAGTTTTATGCAAAAAAACATATTCGAAAATTATTCCAGCACCTTTGGCAGAAGGGCACCAGCAAAAATTTCTGCCAAATTTAATTCTTATGAAGAACTGGAAGAGACAGTCCAAAACTTATTACCTGCATTGCATGGCCTTAAAAAGAAAGGAGAAATCATTATGTTATTAGTTGTTCCAGAATCTGCGAAGAAAAAACCATATAATGAGATTAACTTCAGAGAGCTTCAAAAACACATGAATTCTAAGCGCTCAGAGTCTAAAGGGCTCATCATGGTGTTTATGGAAAAAGAAGGGAATAGTGAAAAAGTTTTAAAAAAAATCTTATTAGACGAATCTCTTTGCCACTGTCAAAAAGAACATATCAGCGAAGGCATTCACTTTGAAGAACAGAACTTGACCAAGAGAGAAAAGGAAATTCTTATTTTATTAGAGATGCCTATTTCTCAAAAAGAAATTGCAAAAAAGCTATTTATTAGTGTTACAACCCTTCGTTTCCATATTAGAAACATTTACCGAAAACTCAATGTCAGAAATAGAGTAGGCGCTATTTCAAAAATGAAAACTTTGCTTTAAAAACTCTTTTTACTTTTTTTAAGCAACTTAGCCAATTGATGAGCCACTTTAGTAATATCGCCTGCACCTAAAGTTAACACAATCTCATCCTCGTTAGAATTTTCTAATAAAAATTGAGCCAAGTTGTTCTTATCGTGATGATACTCCACCTGCGCATGTTGAATGGCTTTCGATAACGCGCGGCCCGAAACTCCAACAATGGGTTCTTCACCCGCAGGATAAACATCCGTGATAATAACTTGATCAGCTAATTGAAAGCATTGTGTAAATTCGTCAAAAAGATCTCGAGTCCGAGAATAACGATGAGGTTGAAAGACGGCTTTTATATTTCTTTTAGGAAAAGCTGTTTTGAGTGCTTCTAAACAGGCTGAAATTTCAACGGGGTGATGGGCATAATCATCAATAATGGTTTTTTTGTCATCTAAAAGAATTTGCAAGCGCCTTTGTATGCCCTTAAAGTTTTTTAATGCCTTGCGAATACTCGTGATAGGGACCTCGAGTTCTCGAGCAACCGCAATCGCCCCTAAGGCATTGCTCACATTATGCAAACCCGGCATATTCAATACAATTTTGCCCAAGGATTTTTCTTGAAAACTTAACTCAAAGCTCTGCTTTAGACCTTGAGCCTTGATTGCTTTAGCTTGGTAATCCGCCTTCGTTTTTAAACCATAACTAATCACTTTTCGTCGCATGCGAGGAATGATTTCTTGGACAACGGGGTGGTCTAAGCAAACCACCGTAGTTCCATAAAAAGGCACCTTATTGGCAAAAGAGACGAAGGTCTCCTTTAAGGTTTCAAAATCTTTATAATTCTCCATGTGTTCGGGGTCGATATTAGTAATCAAAGCAATGCTTGGATTAAGTAAAAGAAAAGAGCCATCGGATTCATCGGCTTCGGCGACTAAAAACTTTCCTTTGCCTAATTTTGCATTGCTACGTAAGCTATTGAGCTTGCCTCCAATAACCACAGTCGGGTCAAAACCCGCGCTCATTAATAAATGCCCCGCAAGGGAAGTCGTCGTGGTTTTTCCGTGAGAACCGGCAATGGCAATACCGTATTTGATCCGCATAAGCTCGGAAAGCATTTCAGCACGAGGGATCACGGGGATGTTTTTTTCATGAGCCGCTAATACTTCGGGGTTACCTGGACGAATGGCCGAAGAAATCACTACAACATGGGAGGCATCAATATTAGAGGCTTGGTGCTTGTAATAAATTTTAGCGCCCTTTTTCCGCAAGCGCGTTGTCAAGGCACTGCGCTTTTGGTCGGAACCCGTCACACGATAGCCCAAATTGAGTAAGAGTTCGGCAATACCGCTCATGCCAATGCCGCCAATACCGACGAAGTGGATGTTGTAAAAATTGGGAAACATAAAAAATTAGCCTAATGGAGCTGCAACCAAATCATAATCATGGGTTTCGATCACTTTGGCCTGAATAAAAGTTCCTGGAGCGGCCTCGGTTTCAGAAAGATAAGTCACACCGTCGATTTCTGGGGCTTGAAAGGCCGTACGACCTGTCATCACCCAATCACTTTCCTCGCTGGACCCCTCAACCAAAACTGTTAGTTTTTTTCCTAAAAGTGCTTTTTGTTTTTGTCGAGAAATCTTTTTTTGTAATTCCATGAGTTGCTCTCGTCTTTCCTGTCGCAGCTCCATCGGAATTTGGCCTGCAAACTCGGCAGCAGATGTATTTTCCTCCTGAGAATAGGCAAAAACTCCCAAATGATCAAATGGGTAGTCTTGAATAAATTGACATAACTCTCGAAAGTTTTCGTCCGTCTCTCCAGGATAACCCACAATAAAGGTAGTGCGGATGCTTAAATCCGGCATGGCTTTTTTAAGTTGATCCAAGAGCTGCCTTACATAACGACCTGGTGAACCCCGACGCATCGACAACATAATATTTTCGCTAATATGCTGCAAAGGCATGTCAATATAACGCGTAAAATGTTGGGCATCTTTTAAAGCAGAGATCAAATTCTCATTAAAAAGTAATGGATACATATAAAGTGGACGTATCCAAAACTCGCCTGGTAATCGGTCCAAACCTTGAATCAATTGTCTAAGAGTCGTCCCATCTTTGAGGTCACGGCCATATTCGTTGAGATCTTGCGCAATGAGATTAAGCTCCTTGGCTCCCTGATTGAGCAGATTTTGTGCCTGACCTAAAACTTGCGACAATGGACTGCTTTTGAGATTCCCACGAATCTTTGGAATAATACAAAAAGAACAACGATGTGAACAGCCTTCGCTAACCTTGAGATAAGCATAATGTCCAGGGGTTGCCAAAATACGGGGTTGATCCGGGTCCGGCAAAATTTGTCGTGCACTGACATGTTTTTTTTCTTCTTTTGCTGTTAGGCTGGAAGAACCGAAATACTTCTCTAATAATACAGGCAGCCGATCAAACTCTCCAGTCCCGATAATTAAG
>JAUHYS010000060.1 GCA_030426445.1 bacterium | reverse complement strand
CATCAAAAGGTTAGTTTAGCCATTAGTGTAGAAGTTCCTGAGGATGAGTTAGTTAGAAGGATGACAGGGAGAAGGGCTTGTTCTCAGTGTGGAATGGTTTATCATATTGAGTTTTCTCCCCCAAAAAAAAAAGGAAATTGTGACCAATGTGGAGGTGTGTTGAAGCAACGAGAAGATGACCAAGAAAGCACGATTCGAAAAAGACAGGTAGTTTATCAGGAGCTAACAGCGCCTGTAACTCAATACTATGAAGAACAAGGAAAACTAAAAAAAATAAAAGGAGTCGGTGAGGTCGAAAGCATATACAAAGAAATTAAAGATGCTATTCAATCAATTCGATAGAGGTTCCAGGAAATGGTAACAATTAAGTCTCGCGAAGAGATCGAAAAAATGCGTAGAGCTTGTAAGGTGGTTGCTGAGACCTTATTAAAAGTTAAAGAAAATGTATCTCCTGGAGTCAGCACTTTAGATTTAGATAAAATAGCAGAGGAGCACATACGTAGTCAGGGGCTACTACCTGCTTTTAAAGGTTACTTAGGTTTTAAACATACTTTATGTACTTCTATTAACGAAGAAATAGTTCATGGAATACCTTCAAAAAAGCGTGTATTAGAAGCAGGCGATATTCTGAGTGTAGATTGTGGCGCTATTTATGAAGGTTATTATGGGGATAGTGCAAGAACCATTCCCTGTGGAGAGGTTTCAAAAGAGACGCAACGTTTGTTACAAGTCACCGAAGAATCTTTGGCCTTAGGAATTGAAAAAATGCACCCTAATCATCGTTTATTTGATATTGGGGCTGCCATACAAAATCATGCGGAATCACATGGTCTGTCAGTTGTTAAAGAATATGTAGGGCATGGTATTGGTCAGGCCTTACATGAGGAACCCCAAGTTCCCAATTATGGAATGCCTGGGACAGGGATGCGGCTTCGAGCCGGGATGGTTTTGGCCATCGAACCTATGCTAAATATGGGAAGTGAAGAAACCAAAGTTTTAGAGGATGGTTGGACAGTCGTAACGCTAGATGGAGCCTTATCTGCTCATTTTGAGGATTCGGCGGTGATTACAGAAAATGGTCCTGTAATCTTGACTAGAATTTAAATAAAGGTTATAGGGCGGATCCTTTATAAAATTCTTTGTTTTTTAAGTGAGTTAGAATTAGTTTGAATGGCAAAAAAAGAAGATACAATTGAATGTGAAGGTACAGTAATCGACCCTCTACCTAATGCGAATTTTAGAGTGCAATTAGATAATGGGCATATGGTACTTGCTCATATCTCTGGAAAGATGCGAATGCATTTTATAAAAATATTACCTGGAGATAAGGTTAAGTTAGAGTTATCTCCTTATGATTTAACGAGAGGACGCATCGTTTACCGTTCGAAATAAGTTTTTACAAATGAGGTCAAGTTATCGAGTTTATATTAAACAAGAATGATAGATTTAATTTAAAGGTCAAATAAGCATGAAAGTTCGTTCGTCAGTAAAAAAAATATGTGCAAAATGTAAAGTCATTCGCAGAGAAGGCATTGTGAGAGTCATTTGTAGTAACCCTAGGCACAAACAAAAACAAGGCTAACCTTTTAATAGAGATAGTAAAATTTATGGCAAGAATTGCAGGAGTAGACATTCCAGGAAATAAAAGAGTCGAAGTGGCTCTTCGTTATATATATGGTATTGGTCCTAATAGGGCAAAAGAGATTTTAACAGCGACTTCTATTTCTCCAGATTTAAGAGCTGAAAAGCTGACTGAGGATCAGGTTACTCAGATTAGGGCTTATATTGAACAGAGTTTTAAAGTGGAAGGGGATTTAAGAAGAGAAGTGTCTCTTAATATTAAGCGCTTAATGGACTTAGGGACTTATCGAGGTTTAAGACATCGACGTGGTCTACCCTTACGTGGTCAACGTACTAAAACCAATGCTCGAACCCGAAAAGGAAGGCGCAAAGCGATTGCTGGAAAGAAAAAACCCCCTTCTAAAGGATAAAATTTATTTAGGTTAAAAATATGGTAGAAGAAAAAGTTGAAGCTGGAGAGAAAAAAGCTCCTGCTAAAAAAAGAAAAATAAAAAAAAATGTACCGGTAGGCGTTGTTCATATCAATGCGAGTTTTAATAACACCATCGTGACAATAAGTGATGTTTCTGGGAACGTGATTTCATGGAGCACAGCAGGTGGGCGTGGATTTAAAGGTTCAAGAAAAAGCACTCCTTTTGCTGCACAAATGGCAACTGAAGATGCGGTACGTAAAGCAATGGAGCTTGGTATGCGTAGTGTTTCTGTTTTACTAAAAGGACCTGGAACGGGTCGAGAATCCGCTTTGCGAGCAATTGCAAACGCAGGCCTTCGCGTTGTATTAATTAAAGATGTGACGCCTATCCCACATAATGGGTGTCGTCCACCGAAAAGAAGGAGAGTATAGTCAATGGCAAGGTATCGTGGTGCGGTTTGTAAGCTTTGTCGTCGTGAAGGCCTCAAACTATTTTTAAAGGGCAATCGATGTTATACGGACAAGTGTGCTATCGAGCGTCGTCCCTATCCACCGGGTCAACATGGTCAGAGCAGAAGTAAATTTTCTGAATATGGCTCCCAGCTTCGTGAAAAGCAAAAAGTAAAAAGAATATATGGTGTTCTCGAAAGTCAGTTTCGCCGTACCTTCTATCGTGCAGATAGAAAGAAAGGAATTACCGGCGAAAATCTACTATTCGAACTTGAGTCACGTTTAGATAATTTTGTGTTTCGAGCAGGATTTGCAAGCAGTCGTAGTGAAGCAAGGCAATTAGTCTTACATCGTCATTTTACACTTAATGGCCATAAAGTTTCGATTCCTTCTCTTATGATGAGACCTGGAGATTCTATTGAAGTTAGAGAGAAAAGTAAGAAAGTCGAAATTATGCAAAATGCTCTTGAAGGCGTTGATAGGCGCGGGTTACCAAGCTGGATAGAACTCGACCGAGAAAATTTTAAAGCAACTTTTAAAGGTGAACCTCAACGTGAAGAATTAACACTGCCGATTACCGAGCAGCTGATCGTTGAGTTGTATTCCAAGTAATCACTTGCTGGAGGAAATGATTCTATGCCCAATAATATCGTGGCAAATAATTGGAGACAACTGATTAAGCCCAGAAGCTTAGATATCGAAAAAGACACTCATAGCCAATCCTATGGAAAATTTAGCGCGAGTCCTTTAGAGCGTGGCTTTGGTCTTACAATAGGAAATTCCTTACGTAGGATTTTGCTGTCATCCATTCAAGGAGCTGCCATTGTAAGTTTAAAAGTAGATGGGGTTTTGCATGAGTTTTCTTCGATCCCAGGTGTAAAAGAAGATGTTACAGACATTATCCTTAATCTTAAAGGAGTGAGGCTCAAACTACATGATTTAGAAGAAGACACGATCCGTATTGAGGCCTCGGGTGCAGGTGAAATTACTGCAGGAGATATTTCATTATCACCCAATGTCGAAATCTTAAATCCGGAGCATCATATTGCTACTTTGTCCGAAGATGGAAAGCTGGTAGCCGAACTTAAGGTAAAATTAGGAAAAGGCTATGTTCCAGCTGAGATGAATAAAACAGATATGGATGCTGTTGGAGTCATTCCTATTGATGCTTTATTTTCACCTATTGTCAGAGTAAATTATAATGTAACCAATGCCCGTGTTGGACGGTCAACAGATTATGATCGTTTGGTTTTAGAAATATGGACAGATGGTTCTGTCTTACCAGAGGATGCCTTGGCCTATGCTTCTAAAATTTTTAAAGAACAGCTAGCCACTTTTATTAATTTTGAGGAAGAGGAAGAACCAGAGGAAGTCACTCAGGTCGAAGAGAGCAGCCCTTTTAATGATAATCTCAATAAGCGAGTTGAAGAACTTGAGTTGTCTGTACGTTCAGCAAACTGTTTACAAAATGCTGAGATTAAGTATATTGGTGAGCTTGTTCAGAAAAGTGAAGGGGAAATGTTACGAACAAAAAACTTTGGTCGTAAATCGCTTAACGAAATAAAAGAAATCCTCACAGAGATGGGGTTAGGCTTGGGAATGAAAATTGAAGGTTGGAAATTGCCCATAGAAGCTGCACCTGAAAAGGAAAGAACGACTTCATTAGAAGATCAATTAAATTAATTTAACCGATAATATTTTAAAGAGTTATATATGAAACATCGGGTTAGAAAAAAACAATTAGGTCGTCATACGGCTCATCGCCAAGCGATGTTTCGCAATATGGTGACCTCCCTTATCAAGCACGAAAGAATTAAAACAACTTTGACTAAAGCTAAAGAGTTAAGAACCTATGCTGATAAGATGGTCACATTAGCTAAACAAGATACTGTGCATGCACGTCGTTTAGCAGCTAGAATCATTCGTGAAAAGGGCGCACTTAAAAAGCTTTTTACAGAATTAGGTCCGCGTTTTACTTCACGTAATGGAGGCTATACACGTGTTTTAAAATTGGGGAGTCGTTTAGGCGATGGCGCTTCAATAGCCATCATCGAATATTTAGGCTTTGTTCCTAAGTCTGCTAAAACTCAAGAAGAGACCAAAGAAAGCACAGCTAAACAAAGAAAAGAAAAAACCAAAGCAAATAAAGAGACAAAAAAAGCTCAATCAGAGACTAAGGATAAGCCTAAAAAGACAGCAACAGCTAAAAAAGAAAGTACACCTAAAAAGAAAACAGCTTCAAAGTCCGAAAAAAAATAAGGCCCTTAAAATGAGAGATTTATGTTAAAGGTTTTTAACAGCATAACTCGAGGCCATGTCTATTTACTGTTTTTGTTTCTGATTCTTTTATTACCTACTTCCTGTGTCACAAAAAAAAATCCTAAATTGGGTCAACTTGCCCCTGATTTTCAGTTGAAGGATAAAAATGGGAATGCAATCAGCCTTCAATCCTACCGCGGTAAAGTCGTCGTATTAAATTTTTGGGCTACGTGGTGTCAACCTTGTCGACATGAAATGCCTTCATTAGAAGCACTGTATAAAAAATATCAAACACAAAATTTTGTCGTTTTAGGGGTCAGTTTAGACGAAGAAGGGTGGTCTCAAATTAATCAGTTTTCTTCAAAATTTAAAATTAGCTTCCCTATCTTATTGGATTCAGAAATGAAGGTAAGTGAATTATACCAAACTTACATGATACCAGAAACTTTTCTTATAGATAGTTCAGGGAAAATAGTTGATCAATTTACGGGTCCTCAAAGTTTTAATAGCCCTGTCTTTTTCGAAAAAATAGAAGCCCTTCTGTCTCCGACTCAATCAAGAGATTCTTAAAATCTAATATAGATCTAGCTTATCCATTATAAAAATTAAGGATGAATAAAGTAAATTATCCAATAATTTTTGGTCGCAGAGTGGATTTTTCTGAGACGATTTGATTGTGTTCATCTACCAAGACCACAATGGGTTCATAACTTGCACAAAGTTCTTCAGGCATGGTCATGAAGCTAGTAACAATAATAATATCCCCTTTTTTAACTAGATGTGCTGCTGCGCCGTTGACACAAATGGTTGCAGATCCAAGAGGGGCCTCTAGTGTATAGGTTTCAAATCGATTGCCATTAGTGACGTCCCATACATGGACGTGTTCATAAGGTAAGATATTTGCTGCCTCCAGGAGGCCTTTATCAATAGATATACTACCTTCATAATGCAGATCGGCATCGGTTACTGTGGCCCGATGGATTTTAGATTTTAATAAACTTCTAAACATTATATTAAGATTAATATGCTTTTTAATGATGTGTCAAGAGACGCCTTCATTCGTTTTATTTTAGATTTTGACGAAACTAAGAATAGCCCTCAACTTTTTTAATTAAATGATCAGGTTTTATGGGTTTGCAAAGATAATCATCTACCTCAGATGAAATAGGTTTTTCCCCTTCTTCATCTAAGAAAGTTGACTTTAAAGCAATCACTATCGCATGCTCACCAAATTCCTCTTCGAGTTTACGAATTTTTCCAGCTGTAGTGTAAGCATCCATTTCACTCATTTCTAAATCCATTAGGACAATATCAAAGGGATGCTTTTGTTTAAATGTATTGATGGCTTCTTCAGCAGAGTGGCTGTTTATTACTTGATGCCCATTTTTTTTAAGAATATCCATAATGATTTTCTGATGAATCGCATCTTCTTCTATGAGTAGAATTTTTTTTGGTTGGAAAGAGCTCGTTTGCTCAATTTGATTTGTGATATTAAGTTTTTTATTTAGCCGATGAAAGGGTAAGAAAAATTGGAAGTTGCTCCCTTTATCTACTTCACTTTCTACCCATATTTTCCCTTTCATTTGTTTTAGAAGCTCAAAGCAGATAGCTAAGCCTAAACCTGTTCCCCCATATTTGCGACTATGAGAGGAATCGACTTGTGAGAAGGCAGAAAAAATATCTCGTATTTTATCTTTTGGAATGCCTGTTCCAGTATCTTGGATAGAAAAGTAGAGTTCTTCTATTTCTTCTGTTTGCTTTTCTAGAGCAACTTTTAGGGTTATTTTTCCAGACTTTGTAAATTTGATTGCATTACTCAATAAATTAAGAAGAATTTGTTGGAGTCGAGCAGGGTCACCTATGAGCAAGGGACTGATTTTATTTGAGATTTCGGTATGAACTTCTAATGCTTTTTCCTGAGCATTGACTGAAATGAGTTTAATGACTTGCTCAATGAGCTCTTTGACTTTAAATTGAGTTTGATTGAGTTCTATTTTACCTGTTTCAATTCTAGAAAAATCTAAAATATCATTAATAATAACCAGTAGTGATTTTGCAGAGTTATGTGCTAATTCTAGGTATTCCTTTTGCTGAGGTTTGAGTTCTGTGTTGAGTGCAAGTTGCAACATTCCCATAATTCCATTCATGGGGGTACGGATTTCATGACTCATGTTTGCGAGAAATTGACTTTTGGCTACACTAGTTGCTTCTGCAGCGTCTTTGGCAGCTTTTAAATTATTCTCAAATTCTGTCCTTTCGGTAATATCGCGGATAAATGCACTAAAGAAATAACCTTTACTTGTTTTAAGAGGAGTGATGGCAAGTTCAATGGGGAATTCGAATCCTCTTTTATTTTTAGCATGGATTTCAAAGCGTTTGTTCAAAACGGGTCCTTCCCCGCTTTGTAAAAATCGTTTCAGCCCCTTATCGTGAGCTTCGCGAAAGCGTTCGGGGATAATGTTTTCGGTGAGTTTGCTCCCAATAGCTTCTTGAGCGCTCCATCCAAAAATTTTTTCTGCTTGAGTATTCCATGCGGTAATCACCCCTTCCTCATTCATACTAACAATGGCATCTAGAGAGTTTTCTATAATGAGTTGATTATTTTTTTCTGCCTCATGGAGAGTTTCCAAGATTTTATTATAGCGTTGAGCGACCTCTCCTGCTTCAGTAAAAGGTTCAATTTCTACTTTTTGACTGATATCTCCCGACTTAGCCTGCTCTTCCATTGAAGAGAGTAATGTATACATTTCAGTACTCTCTCCATGCTCAGTATAGTTCAGTCCAAGTTTTTCTTTTTCTGGGGAAACCCTTAAAGGAAGCCATTTATTTGTTAAATAAAGAATCAGTCCACCCCCACTAAGTACCCAAATACCACAAATCGTGATGCCTAAGGCTTGGACTTGTAACTGTTGCCAGCGGTTTAAACCTGTTCCTAAGATATCTAAATCAGCAAAAATAGCCACTGCCAGTGTACCCCAAATGCCTCCTCCTAAGTGTACTGGAACCGCATCAACCGCATCATCAATTCTAAGTTTTTCTAAAATTCGACTAAAACTAAGCATCACAAAGCCTCCAATAGCTCCGATAATGACAGATGTCGTGGTTGTTACTGCATAGCAAGAGGCAGTAATAGCAACTAATCCTGCAAGAGAACCATTCATGATACTCGTTACCTCAGGGCGCTTTTTAGATAACCAGTTTACAGCCAGAGCTAATAGCCCTCCACTTGCGCCTGCTAATACTGTATTTGCGATAATTAATGCAATATTCGATTTTACCGAGAATGTACTTCCCCCATTAAAACCAAACCAGCCTAACCATAAAAGCAAGACCCCCAGAACAGATAGGGGGATGTTACTGCGTTTAATTTTGTCATTGTATTGGTTTGAATTGAAGCGACCCTGTCGGGCTCCAATGATGACTATTACGGCTAATGACATCCAGCCGCCTAAGCTGTGGACAACGGTTGAACCTGCGAAATCAATAAACCCTACTTTTTTTAGCCATCCTAAACCGTGATTTTCAATTATTCCGCCCCAAGCCCAATGTCCAAATAATGGGTAGAGAAAACCCGAAATTAAAAAAGTCGTTAGAAGGTAAGCTTTAAATTTCATTCTTTCTGCAACGGCTCCAGAAACAATGGTCGCAGCAGTTGCACAAAACATGGCTTGGAATAAGAAAAACGCAAGAAATGAGTTGATATTTTCACTAGGATTAAAAAACCAAGTTGTATTGCCCCATAAACCCGATCCGGAGATTCCAAACATCAGCGTAAAGCCAAAGACCCAGTATAGAGTGACTGATAGGGTAAAATCGGAAAGGTTTTTAATGGCTACGTTGATACTGTTTTTGGCACGTGTCAAACCAGTTTCTAAACACACAAAACCTGCCTGCATCAAAAAAACGAGTCCGGCGCACAAAAGTACCCATAGAATATCGAGGTTTGAATGGGGCATTTAAAAAAACTCCCCTTATTACAACTAGTTTATAAGAATATACACCATTTTACATTATCTCTTGTCTTATAAGAAAAAGAAATAGTTTTATTTTTTTTCGGAAAAAAAGAAAAACTCTTGATTTCCTTTGCTTCCCTGAATGACGGCTGGCAATTCAGCAAAAATTTTTATATTTTGAAATTGGAAGAATTTTTTCATATCTTTCAGTACATTTTGATGAGTTTCAGCGCTACGGATAACCCCACCTTTTCCAACCTCACTCTTGCCGACTTCAAATTGGGGTTTGATTAAAGTAATCATTTTCCAGGGAGGTGGAACAGCTTCTATAATAGGAGGAATGATTAGTTTAAGGGAGATAAAGGAAACATCAATGACGACTAAATCAATTGGATCGGGGATATCTTTGGAAGTTAAAAAACGGACATTATAGTTCTCTTGGCAGATAACGCGAGGGTCTCTTCGTAGGTCTGAATGTAGCTGACCTGTTCCACAATCAAAGGTATAGACTTTGTTTGCTCCAGATTTTAGGAGGTAATCTGTAAACCCGCCAGTCGAAGCTCCGATATCCAGACAAGTAAGGCCTTTGACATTCAATTGGATTTGCTTCAAGAGACCTTCTAATTTAAGCGCTCCCCGACTGACATAGGAATGATCTTTTTCCTTGAGACGAATATGGATTTGTTCGGGAAAAAAGGACTCCGAGGCTTTTTCTATCCTATGTTCGTTGACCAAGACTTTTCCCGCCATAATAAGTGCCTGAGCGCGTTGTCTAGAGGAAACAAGCTTCGATTCAACTAATATTTGGTCAATGCGTTTTTTCTTCTGCTTTTTATGGCTATTATCTGGAGTCTTGATGGGCATGGAAGAAAGGACTCTAAGCTAAAGTCTGGTAGGCTTCTAAAATAAGTTCTTCGGTGGTTTTCCAATCAATACAGGCATCGGTGACTGAAACTCCATACTTTAATTTGCTGAGATCTTCGCTTAGGTTTTGATTGCCTTCATAAAGGTGGCTTTCAACCATCATGCCGATTAGATTTTGGTTGCCTTGTGAAATTTGAGAAATAATATTGCGAAAGACTTCTGGCTGTTTACGGTAGTCTTTATTTGAATTACCATGTGAGCAATCTACCATAACTTTGCTGCGCAAGCCTGCCTGATTTAGTTCGGCGATACATTGTGTCACGCTAATTTCGTCATAATTGGGTTTATTGCCACCACGCAGAACGACATGAGAATAAGGGTTGCCTCGAGTCTTATAAATTGAAATCCTTCCTTGCGAGTCAATGCCGAGAAAACCATGGGGACTTAAAGCAGATTTCATCGCA
>JAUHYS010000059.1 GCA_030426445.1 bacterium | reverse complement strand
TATGACTTCGAGAAACTAATTGACTTGCTAGACTAAAGCCTGCTGGAAAGACGACAAAATATCCGAAGAGAGCACCTCCTATAAAGAGTGTGCTGCAAACCAAGGCAAGTGGAATGATACCTTTGCTTTCTTCACGTTTTAGTCCGGGACGAATAAATCTCCAGATAAAATAAAAAATAAAGGGCAGGGAGAGAAACATTCCAAAGGTTAAAGAGATTTTGAAATAACTGATGTAAATTTGAAAGGGACCTTTAAAAACAAACCCCGATAGGCTGTTTTGGGGTAAGGTTTTTTCTAAAGGTGCGCGTAGCCAAAAATAGAGTTTTTCGGAAAAGGGAAGACAAATTAAGGTAGAAATGACGACAGCTAAAAAAGATTTTATTAGGGATCGTCTCAGATCTTCGAGATGTCCAACAAATGTCATGGTGGTATTGCGCATCAGGAATCAAGGAACTTTTTATCTTGAGGAGGGTCTTGCGGTCGATTGAGTTCATTTTCAAATGAGCCTTTGACTTCATTGACTGCTAACTTAAAACTGCGGTACCATCGCCCAAATTGTTTAGCCAATTTGGGCAGATCTTTGGGAGCGATCAATAGTATCGCTAATGTAATGACGACAAAAAGTTCGCCGCTGCCTAATCCAAACATAACTATATCTCTACTACGAGAGGGGGTGCTTTTTCAATGGGTAAATTAGCTAAAGTCTACCACCCACAGTATTTACTGCATGATATGGGATTTTCTCACCCAGAGAGCCCAAAGCGCCTTCAGGCTATTATAGAGCACTTAGAAAAGTGTCAATTATTGGATAAGATTGAAGATATTAAAGTTCGTCAAGCTACTTTTGAAGAGCTGAATTGGGTACATACTCGTGATTACATCTTAAAAGTTGCTCAGACTTCGGGAAAATCCGGCGAATATCTTGATCCGGATACTTTTGCGGGACCTGAAAGTTATGAGACCGCTATATTGGCGGCGGGAGGCTTACTTCAAGCTGTGGATGCCGTTTTAGATAAACAAGCTGATCAGGCCATTGCCTTGTTAAGACCTCCGGGTCACCATGCAGAAAGTAGCTATGCTATGGGCTTTTGTTTTTTTAATAATATTGGAGTTGCTGCAGAATATTTAATCAAAAAACACGGTTTTAAAAAAGTAGCCATTGTGGATTTTGATGTCCACCATGGCAATGCTACTCAACATATGTTTTATGATCGCAGTGATATATTTTTTATCTCTACTCATCGTTATCCTTTTTATCCAGGGACCGGGGCAGCTGAAGAAACCGGCCGAGGAGCAGGGAAAGGTTATACACTTAATTTGCCCATGCAGGTTGCTTGTGGTGATTTGGAATATCAACAGATTTTTAATGAAAAATTAATTCCAGCCCTTAAAGAGTACCAACCTGAAATTTTATTGGTTTCAGCAGGCTTTGATGCGCACGAGTGGGATCCATTAGGAGGGATGTGTGTGACCCCACAGGGCTTTGGTTGGATGGTTGAACAACTACAAAAATTTGCTCAAGACCATTGTGGAGGAAAAGTCGTTTACACTTTAGAGGGGGGCTATGATTTAAAAGGCTTGGCTTTGAGTATGGAACAAGTGATAAGAAATTTACTAAACAATTGACCTAAATAATACAAGAAATATGGAGGAATGATGAAACCATTCAAAAAATACTGGATACCCTTTGTCATCAGTATATCTTTGATATTGCCGATTTCAATGGAGCTACAATCTGAAACTCAAAAAACAAAGGAGAAAAAAGTGAGCCAAACATTTAGTGCCCCAAAAGAAAGTAAAGTCGATGTAAATAAAAGCTATGAAGCAGTGATTCATACTGAAAAAGGAAACATTAAACTGAAGCTTCATGCTAAGGAAGCCCCTCTTTCAGTCACCAATTTTATTCAATTGGCCAAAGGTGGTTTCTACAATGGGCTGACTTTTCACCGTGTGGAACCCGGATTTGTTGTCCAGGGCGGAGACCCTTCAGGGGATGGAACAGGTGGACCAGGTTATACAATTCCTGCAGAAATTGGTATGAAACATATTGAAGGTGCTTTGGCCTATGCACGTACGGGTGACCAGGTAAACCCCAAAAGAGAGTCCAGTGGTTCTCAGTTTTATATCACCCTTGCAGCAACTCCGTTTTTAGATGGCGCCTACACTGTTTTTGGTCAAACCACCGAAGGTATGGATGTCGTGAAAAAAATTAGCCGCGGACATAAATAAGTATAATTAATATTATTTAAAAAAAGTTTTTCAATAATTTATAATAAAAACCTTAAATCTATATAAATATTTTAAAAGTAAAAAATTTTATTTATATAAAGTAAAATGTTAATAAAAAAACCCCTATGAGAAATCTCATAGGGGTTTTGTTTTATAAAATATGACTAGAACTGTTTGTCTTAGTTTTGTTTGCGAAAGCGCATAGCCACAGGCAATAGCATGAGTAACCATACTAAGCTTGAACTTGTAGAATAGCTTCCTAAACTACAGCCACCACCAATGTTACCACTTCCGCTTAAGGATTCAGGAGCAATGACTTCTTGTCCTAAACCTTCACAGGCGTCCCCGGTTCCATCTTCGTCAGAATCTTCTTGATCAGGGTTGGAGGTTAGAGGGCAATTATCATTGATATCCGGGATACCGTCGCCGTCACTATCTTGACAGGCATCTCCGATACCATCCCCATCGGAATCTTTTTGATCCGTATTGGGTGTGAAGGGACAGTTGTCCGCACCATCAGGGATACCGTCTTGGTCTGAATCCAGTTCACAAGCATCTCCGACACCATTTCCATCAACATCTTCTTGATCAGGGTTGGGGACGAGATAGCAGTTATCAATGGGGACACCGTCTTCACCATCAGGGATACCGTCATCATCAGAATCAGGATCAATATAATTGGGGATTCCATCATTGTCTGTATCAATCAGACCTTCTTCAGAATCTGGGATTCCATCATTGTCAGAGTCGGGATCCTGGAAGTCTGGGATACCATCGTTATCGGTATCAACAGGAGGTGTTTCGATGTCATCATCCCCCGCTTCTACCACATCTGGAATACCATCATTATCAGAATCTTGATCGTCATGATCTGGGATTCCGTCATCATCTGTATCGAGATCGACTTCTTCACCTTCACCTGGATCTCCACCACCATCTTCACCATCACAGATATTATCGTTGTCTTTATCGCCGAGAGGGCAGAACTCATATTCTAAGGTAGTCCCATCATCTTTATTAGAGAACTGACTTTCACCGCCATCATCCTTGGCTTTGACTTTATAGCAATGAGTGCTATTTTCATCGAGTCCTTCATGGATGTAGTTAGTTTGGTCAGCAGGAATTTGATCATCGAGAATGACAAAATCTGCGTCATCTGAATCGTCGGCTGCACAGGCTCCAGGGTGCCAGTAAAGAATGTAACCGGTTTCTCCTTGTACGTCATCCCATGTAACTTCAATTTCTGAAGTTGAAATGCCATCTGCTTGGAGGTTTTGTGGTTCATCCAATGGATAGGGTAGGGTTGTCCCATCAGCTTCTGGCGATGGGTTAGAATAATGCCATCCGACCCATTGTCCATTTTCAATTTTAGGCCATACGGCTGCAATGACATAGCAATAATCTGTGTCGGGCTCTAGACCGCTGTCGATATCGTTAGCGATATTTTCGACTTCTCCGGGAATCCAGCCAGCATTGACTTCGTTTTCAATATCAAAATTAAGATCTATGCACTTGCCTTCTTTTCTCCAGTAGAAAAATCCCGCTTCCTCTACGCAGTCATCTTGCCATTGCATGTCCATTTCGTGAGGACTCATTCCACCGACTTGTAGATTGGGTTGGCAATCAGTGTCAGGGTCCATGGGGTCTGGATCCGGGTCTGGGTCTGGATCCGGATCGGGTACAGGGATATTGTTAAGTGTCCACTGTCCGCTAAATTCGGAACACTCTCGGCCACCAAGTTTGTTCTTACATGCCATGGCAGCAATGACTGTTCCTGGTGGGTAGTTGCCTCCAATACTAGTTTGAACCTCATATAAAGCTTGGTTACCTTTTTCCCCTACACTCAAAAACTTAAAGGGGCGATCACCTTCTCCATAACCAGAAGGGTCGGGGTTATAAACTTCGTAGAAAATGATGAGCGAATCGTCGGGAACTTTTAACTTGATTAAATGCCCATAAGAGTTTCCATTATCAAAGAGTAAGTAGCTTTCTTGAATTTCTGGGAATAAAGTACAGTCATTGGCTGCAGGTCCAAAGCAAGAGAAGTTTTCTGTGACTCCATCGGCATTTAAATCTATGCCCAGTTCGCTGTTTCCATATATGACACTATAGGCAAAGTTATTATCATCGGAATTAAGACCGGTAACTTCGATGCCATCTCCTCCATTATGAGCAATATAGTTTCTTTGTAATGAATCACCGCTAATAACATTTTTTTCTCCATCATTGCGAATGTGGATACCATCTCCACCATTTTTAAAGCTACTAGCTTGGGCGCCTTCGTGGTTGTCTTGGGTGGTGCCTATAAAGTTACGACGAATGATATTGCTATCACCTCCATCGATATCGATACCGTGGGAAGTGCTTTTAACAATGGTGCTGTCTTGGACTGTATTGTTATTACCAGCGATGTAAACGCCTCTTTGGTTTCCTCCACTGTTTCCACTGAGTCGTTGCATTCCGATAAAAACATCTTCTATTTTATTGTTGTCTCCATATAGGCAAATGGCAGCACTGTTTGCGTTTATAAAGTTAAGTTTTTTAAGTGTGTTTCCATCGCTATACACTTTAATAGAACAGGTGTTAATGGCATCACCACTAATCCCCACTTCGATAGGGTTGTTACCAATGAACGCGACTTGTCCTTCGATGGTTACAGGACCTTTACAGCTTGCTGGGATAATGAGAGATCCCTTGCTAGCTTTAAGAAGGATAGGGGTGTCTTGCGGAGACCATGGATCAAAACGTATGACATCAGAACCGTCCAAGATGCAGGCTTCATTGATAGCGGCACGCAATGTGCCAAAGCCTTCATCTAAATCAGACCCAACTTGGATAATTTTTCCAAATGCTGCGCCTGAAAAGAAGCTTAGGGTCATAAGTAAAGAAAGGGTCAAAAATAGACGTTCGGTTATCTTCATAACTTCTTTTCCTATGTTTTTATTTTTTTCCATAATTTGGTGTGGAGTGCTAATTATGGATTTAGTTTAAAATTTCTAAGACAAAACATTTGTCATCAACATTAATGACAAATTGTGCTTAGCTTAATTTAAGTATTTTGGATCGACAACTTCGTTGCTGACGTCCATAACATTTTTTTGGATCTATCTCAAGAAAGTTTATCGCTTATTTGATTTAAAGAGTTTCCTGTAATGGGGATTTTTTTAGATTTTAACTTAATCAGTTTTAACCAAAATTTTTAACTAAAGTTTACAGAAAAATATGGATTGTGCCCTTGTTTGCTATTTAACTCCTTATTTTATAAAATGAAATGTACTGTCATTTTTTTGACTGTAAAATAAAATATCAAAAAAAATAAAAAAATGAAAAAAATAAGCAACCTTCATGTCAAATTGGCGATAATTTAAATAATCAAGCATGAATATTTTTTAAAAGTGTTATTAATTTTCTTAAAAAATTTTAGAAAAATTTTAAAAAGTTTAAAACTCACTTTATAAATTAAAAATTATTTTTAAGGCACTCCCAAGCTTAAAAAATTAAACAGGAGAACAAACTATGGTCGCCCCCGCAAAAGGAACTCAACCTAATCCTCAAACTACTCAACAACCCGGTCCACAGCCAGCGCCCCAAGTAACAACGGGTGATAAAGCTAATAAGCCCTCTCGAGCCCGAGACAACGCGCCTGACTTTAAGGAATGGGAATTTTTGGGCCAATTGCGTATTGGGGTAGCCAATGTCGGAGATTCGAAGGGTCCGTTTTTAGTTTTTCCCAAAGCCGACAGTTTTGGTTTTACTCATGTCGGTGGTGTTTTTGGTTTCATGCATGATGTCAATAAGCAGCGTGTGAGAGTTGGCTTGGGAGGCACCTTAGCCTATGATGGCCGTTTTGGTAACGAGACTACCTTTGGTTCTAAATGGAATGTCTTTACTGTCAATGCTGCGGCTCAATTGAGTTTACGATATTTAACCACCCTGCCTGGTAAAGCAAGTTTCATTAGTTTACTTCCTAATATCCGTTTAGAAGGTGGTGTCGGTTACGGATGGGGAGATACTGCAGTGGCTGATATTGGGACTTCTACCTTTGACAAGAGCGGGGTTGCAGGGCGTCTTTCCGCATCAATTGATGTGATTGAATTTTTTAGGATTTGGTCGCTAGGTATGTATATGAGTGCGACTGCAACTCGTGGTAAGGAAGGGGATGTCTTTTCAGAAGCGAATGTTGCGGATCGTCATATTGGTTTTCAAACCACGGTACGTTTAGGTAAAGCGACGGTAGAAAAAGCCTCTGACAGAGAAGTCTGTGATAAAGCCAACGATAAAATGTTCACTCAAAACTGGGGTGAGAGCACCGGCGATAAAAATGATATCGAGAACCTATACTTACCTAAGCTTAAAGAAGATAAACTTATTGCACCCGATGCAAAACGTACAGACGTGACACCTGCTTTCATTGATCGATTAGCTGTAGTCGACGAAGCGGTGATGTCTTTGCTTCACAACCCCGAAGTTAAAATGAGTAAAGATCAACTTAAGCAACTTCGTAGTAATCTTATGCTTTCTTCAAAGAGCTTGGAAGACATTCGCAAAAAAGAAGACGGCTTAGACGGTATTTTGCCAGAAGGTCTTTCAGCTGAAGCTATCTTAGCCACTTCTAAAGCTGTCTTAGCCGCGATTGATAATGCGGATAAAACGAAGGCTCAATGGGATAAAGATGAACTCAAAGTCTATGATAAAGACAGTAAAGGCAATCTGCATGATTCAAATACGACACCTGATAAAGCCTTGGCTACTCACCTTCAGGAGAGAAGAAAAGCCAATATGGGTGCTAAGGAAGTCTGTGCTGATGCGACCGAAATCGAAAACTTGGATGATATCTTAGAAAAAATTACTGGCCGCCTTAATAATGCTCTAAAAAATGGTGAAGCGATTAATGATCATAAGATATCTAAAGATAAACTTGTGATGGATAGTACTTTTGTGACTTTGAGAGAGGTTTATTTTCTTTATAATCGACCAAAACTAGATAGAAATGGTAACAACCCTAAAGTAGATGCTTTTGAAGACTTTGCGATTAAGAAATATGAGGCAGGAGAAACGGTTAGTCGTGATCAAATTATTGCAATGATTGGTGATTATGCTTTTGAAGAAGCAGGCCAAGAAGTCGATAAGCTTATCGAAACAGCTAAAGGTCTTATGAAAGCCACCGAAATCAATCAGGCTAACTTACAGGTAGATAATGCTGATGCTCTAGAGTTTGTGCAAAAGAATAAAGATCAAGTTGTGATTGGGATTAACGCTTATACAGATGCTCGAGGAAAAGCTGAGTATAATCAAAAACTATCTGAGTCACGAGCTCGCATTATTCGTGCAATTTTTATTTCACAAGGCCTCAAGCCTGAAAGTTTAGTTGCTTTAGGGCGTGGCATTAGTACTACCCACGATGAATCCTTAACAAGGGACGAGATAAAAAGAAAAGGTCTAAGCCGAAGGCAGCAGAAAGAGGTTATCGCAAACCGTCGTCGGGACAACCGTCGTGTCGAGTTATCTATTCATGAGAGTGCTCAAAAAGCGATGGAATCCGTAGACCCTTCTTTAGTTAAAGGTGAAGAAGTCGTTATTGACGATTCTGAATAAACTAAATTTAGAAAATTAAAATTGGACTTAACCCATTGGTGGAATAGCACCGATGGGTTTTTTTAAAACCCCTTCTTTATTCTCAAGAGGGAGGAAAAGGTTACAAAATAAATAAAAACAATCCGGATATTTTAATCGATTTAAATCAATTTAGTATTTATCTTAAGAAATAATCAACTTGATATTCTCCTCTTAGAAAATTAAAAAGGGGGTGTTTGAAGAAAGTTATGAGATCGAAAGTCGATAAAATTTTTGCAAGTATGGGTCACCCCTTTGCACGGACTTTGGTAGGATTAGGCAATTTTGTCCGTTTTGCTGGAGAAGTTTTTAGGTGCGGGATCCGACCTCCTTATCGTTTGCATGTTCTGATGCGAGAACTCGAACGCGTGGGTATTCACTCCATTATGATTATTGCCTTAGTGGGTTTGTTTGCGGGCATGGTCTTTGCTCTGCAAACAGGTTCGGCCTTTCGTTTATTTAGTGCGGAAAGTTTAGTGGGGGCTACTGTAGGTATTGCGGTGACCCGAGAACTGGCACCAGTTTTTACGGCCTTAATGGTGATGGCGCGAGCCTGCTCGGCCATGGCTGCCGAAATCGGCACGATGAAAGTTACTGAACAAGTCGACGCCTTGCGGGCGATGAATCTCAACCCCATACAATACTTGGTCGCTCCCAAAATTTTAGCAGCGACTTTTATGGTTCCCCTTTTAACGGCGCTTTTTAATACCATTGCGATTTGGGGTAGTTACCTTGTTGCGGTCTACCTTTTAAGTATTCCCCCGGGTCCTTATATGGCCCATTTTAATCGTATTGTGGATCCCCAAGATATTTATCAGGGTTTAATTAAAGCCATTTTCTTTGGCTTTTTTATTAGTTTGATTGCTTGTTACAAAGGCTTTAAAACTCAAAATGGTGCCGAGGGGGTCGGTAAAGCGACTACTCAAGCCGTGGTGATTGGGTCGGTCACGGTTTTAATTTCTGATTATTTTCTTTCTACCTGGTTGTTACAGATTTTTCCGGATCATTCTTAGGTTTAAGGAAACTCATGCTTCGAGTGTCCCCAGAGATCCATATAGCGTCAATAGCAGCTAAAGCCTCATCCTTTAACTTGACTTTCCTTCCCGATATCAGCTAATTCAATTCCCTCAGTTTTATCAATTTTACCAAAATTTAGAAAAGAAAGACTTAGAAATAAGGAATTTTTTCATAGGAGAAATGCATGTCAAACAAGAAGTCCTCTGTCATTGTGGGCGCTGCCCGAACCCCCATCGGAAGTTTTTTAGGAGCTCTATCTAGCGTTGCTGCCACTCAATTAGGCGCGATTGCGATTAAAGCGGCTTTGGAGCGCTCGGGAGTTTCAGCCGAACTTGTCGAAGAAGTGATTATGGGAAACGTCCTGACCACGGCAGAAGGTCAATCTCCTGCCAGGCAAGCTTTGATAGGTGCGGGCTTGCCTCAAAGCGTGGGCGCGCTCACCATCGGAAAAGTCTGCGGTAGTGGACTCAAATCCGTGATGTTGGCCGATCAGATGATTCGCGCGGGTGACCGCGATGTGGTGATTGCCGGTGGTATGGAAAACATGAGCCAAGCTCCTTATGCCTTAACGCAAGCACGTACTGGTTATCGCATGGGTAATCAAAAAATGATCGATACCATGGTTCATGATGGTCTTTGGGACCCTTATAATAACTTTCATATGGGCTCGGCCGCAGAAATGTGCGCGGACGAATATAATGTCACTCGCGAAGACCAGGACAAGTTTGCTGCCGAGAGCTATCGACGTGCGCTAGCTGCCATTGCGGATGGTAAATTTAAAAACGAGATTGCTCCTGTAGAAGTTCCCCAAAGAAAGAAAGACCCTATTCTTGTAGATAGCGACGAAGAACCGGGGCGTGGCAATATCGAAAAGCTTCCCAAGTTAGGCTGTGCTTTTAAAAAAGAAGGTACAGTGACGGCGGGCAATGCTAGTTCCATCAATGATGGCGCCGCAGCGCTTGTCATCATGAGCGAGGAAAAAGCCAACGAATTAGGTGTCAAACCTTTAGCCCGTATTGTTTCTCAAGCCCAGGCTTCGATTGCTCCCGAATGGTTTACCATGGCGCCTTCCGAAGCCATGCAAAAGGCCTTGGATCAAGTCAATCTCATGGCGGACGAAATCGACCTCTGGGAAGTCAATGAAGCCGTTGCAGTTGTGGCTGTCGCCAATAATCAAA
>JAUHYS010000325.1 GCA_030426445.1 bacterium | reverse complement strand
AAATATTTCTCATGAATTAGAGGAACCTCAGGATTTGCTTGATTCGGATGATGAGGCCCCGATCATTCGCTTGGTAAACTCTTTACTCTTTCGTGCAGTGAAACAAAAAGCCAGTGATATCCATGTCGAACCTTTCGAAAAAGATTTAGTCGTTCGTTTTAGAATTGACGGTGTTTTATACGATATCATGCGTCCCCCCAAACGTGTCCAAAACTCGGTGATCTCTCGTATCAAAATTATGGCGGACCTTAACATTGCCGAAAAAAGGCTTCCGCAAGATGGGCGGATTCGTATCAAAATAGCGGGTAAAGATATTGATATTCGTGTTTCAACGCTACCCACTAGTTTTGGGGAGTCCGTCGTGATGAGGCTCTTGGATAAAGCCAAAGTTCTGCTTGATTTAAGCGAAATTGGTGTGACGGGAACCTATCTTACCCAAATGAATAACCTCATTCAGCATAAACATGGGATTATCTTGGTGACCGGTCCGACAGGTTCTGGTAAAACGACGACACTTTATGCTATGCTGTCGCAAATTAACCAGCCTGATATCAAGATTATTACGGTTGAGGATCCGGTAGAGTATCAATTACAAGGCATTAACCAGATTCAGGTCAATCCAAAGATCAATTTGACCTTTGCGGCAGGCTTAAGGTCGATTTTGCGCCAAGACCCCGATGTTGTGATGATTGGGGAAATCCGTGACCGCGAAACCGCAGAAATTGCGATTCAGGCTTCTTTGACAGGCCATCTCGTTATTTCAACTTTGCATACTAATGATTCAGCTTCAGCAGCGACTCGATTAATTGATATGGGTGTTGAGCCCTTTTTGGTTTCTTCTTCAGTCATTGGGATTATTGCCCAGCGTTTGGTCAGGACTTTATGTTCCCAATGTAAAGAAGCTTATCAACCTACGGCCGAGTTTGAAGAAAAGATCGCAGGAGGCAGTCGCAGCCTAACTATGCCTAAAGTGGTTTATCGCGCCAAAGGCTGTTCAGCTTGTATTGAGACAGGATATTCGGGTCGAACTGGAATCCACGAAATTATGATGGTTGACGATGAGATACGTACTCTTATTATGGAAAGCACTGCAGCTAATCTGATTAAGAAAGCTGCCATGAAAAAGGGAATGAAAACACTAAGAGAAGTTGGAGCAGAGAAAGCCTTATCGGGTGAGACGAGTTTAGAAGAGGTGCTTAGGGTTACGCAAGAAGACTCGGCACCCACGGAGGAGCTATAAATATGACCCATCTGTTTTGTTGGTCGTTAAAACCTTTCCTTGCGACGTACTTTTCGTACGACTCAGTCAAGGTTTTGACGTGCGCCTCACACCTGGGCACTTTTTAGAGCTCCTCTAGTAAGCTTTTAATAGTAGGGAAATATGGCAGTTTTTACTTACCGCGGCATGGACTTAGCCGGAAAAAAAGTTTCTGGTATTGTTGATGCTGAAAATATAAAATCCGCAAGACTCAAGCTACGCAAACAAAATATCTATCCTACACAAGTTTTCGAGGGTGGATCGGGGCAAGCTTCAGGAAATTTTTTTAGTGCTTTATTGCAAAGGTTCAAAAAAGTTAAAGTCGAAGACATTGCGATGATGACCCGCCAACTTTCTACCTTGGTCAATGCCAATATTCCCTTAGTGGATGCCCTAACGGCCATGACTGATCAAATTACTCATCCTAAATTACAATCGGCTATTACCGATATTAAAGAACGTGTTAAAGAGGGTTCTCGCCTTGCTGATGCGATGCGCTCTCATGCAGATATTTTTTCGGATTTATATATCAACATGGTCTATGCTGGCGAAATTTCCGGTGCTCTGGATACGATTTTACTTCGTTTAGCCGACTTTACCGAGAGCCAAGCAAGGCTGCGTCGTAAAGTCAAGGGAGCGATGATTTATCCCATTATTATGATTGTAGTAGGTATGGGCTTAATGGGCATTGTTCTCGGTTTTCTTATTCCAAAAATCACTAAAATTTTTGCCAAAAGTAAGCAGACTTTGCCTTTACCAACTCAAATTGTCATGGGGATGAGTGATTTCGTAGT
>JAUHYS010000058.1 GCA_030426445.1 bacterium | reverse complement strand
CACAAAACCCCAATCCAAAACAAAAACCAAAACCGTTCCTTCTATCTCTCTAATAATCCTGCCCATCTTATAATCTTATAAATCGTGTTCAAGAAAAAAAATCTGCGTAATCTGTGCAAATCTGTGATTCTGAAAAAATTCCTACCTATCCTTAAATCTTATTCAAGAAATAAAAACAAATAAAAAACCACTTTTTAAAAAAATTGAAATTGAAGAAGATATTTCATCAAAAGAAAAAGAAATAAATAAAAGAAAATGGCTAGTGGAATGCTCACAGCCGGAGGCATCACCAAACGCAAAGAGTCGCTGGGGTAAGCATGATGAATACCATGAAAAAGATAAGACAGTTTTTGTGAAAACTCTCCTTTTGCCGAAAAATGAAAGACAAAGCGGTGCATAAAATACTCGAGCAAGGTCCAGGCAAATAAACCCAGTCCAAAATAGGATAGTTTTGCAATGATTCCGATGTTTGTCTCTTGATAGGAAAGAAAAAGTAAATAGCTGACGAGTGGAACATACAGTAAAAGCGGCACACTCCAATGGACTCGAGTGAAAAATTCACAAAAGTTATTTTTAAAGAGACGTATGGTCTCATCTTTTGCTGATACGACTTTCATCTTAATCCATTGCTAGCACAAGTTTTGGCTTTTTCAAGAGTTTATGTAACGGAGGCCTCTTTCTTTTTAAGTCCTAGTTCTTGCATGACTTTTTGCATATCTTCCCACACTTTAGCCTTCATATTGGGATTACGCAACAAAAACGCAGGGTGATAAGTGGGCATGAGCTTAACACTGTGAATGGGAAAAGCTGTTTCAAAAGTCGCTTGAGCCAGAGCATTGGGCCAGGCATGAAAACGCCCTCGCAGCATTCCAATTTTTGACTCCGTCTGCATTAAAGTTTGGGCGGCAAAGGTTCCCAAAGCGACAATCACTTTAGGTTGAATGATTTCAACTTGTTGCAATAAAAAAGGGCCACAGGTTTGGATTTCATCGATCGCCGGATTGCGGTTTTCGGGAGGCCGACACTTTACCACATTGGCAATGTAAACTGTTTCGCGCTCTAAGCCCATAGCCTGAATAATTTTATCCAGCAGCTTGCCGGCGCGGCCGACAAAGGGTTCGCCCTGTTTATCCTCTTCAGAACCTGGAGCTTCCCCCACAAACATTAACTCAGCTTCGGGGTTACCCACCCCAAATACGATATTTGTCCGCGTCTTGGCTAATCGACACCTTTGACAATCTCCCATCTTTTCACGGATCGCTGCAAGTAATGCTTCTGTGGATTGATTGACTGACTGGCTTGGCGGATTATTTTTTACCACGACATTTTGAACTAATTTTTTTTCTAAGCTTTTTGTCTGTCTCGTCATCGGCACTTCTCTTTCACCAGATAAATAAAGAGACTCTAACTTTAATTTTAAAGAATCTTTCATTTTAGCACTATTTCAGTTATCTTTAGAAAAGGACAGTATAAAAATGTACTGAGTTTTCTTTAAATGCTATCATCATCATATGTATTTTAAATTATTTTATATTTTCTGGGCTTTTTTTGTTTTCCTGCTTTTTCCCAAAGACGCTTTTTCTTGGGGACCCGGCACGCATATCCATTACGCCATGCACGCCTTAGGTCAATTAGCTGTTTTAGCACCCGCGATTGCAAAAATTCTTAAAGATCACTCAAAGGTTTTTTTATACGGAACCATTGCAGCAGATATTATTTTTGGAAAAAAATTCGCTGGCGAACTTTACCATTGCCACCATTGGGACGTCGCTATGCCTTTACTTAAAAATGCAAAAAGTGACCGGCAAAAGGCCTTCATTTATGGGTATCTCAGCCACCTCTCGGTAGATACCGTTGCCCACAATTATTACGTCCCCTATAAAATTATTTACTCCTATCAGACACTCACCCTCCGCCACACCTATTGGGAGATGCGTTTTGACGAAAAAATGTCTCCCCAGGTTTGGGAAACTCTTAAAGAAATTGGCGAGGAAGACTATCAAGATTTAGACGATTTTTTAGAAAGCAACCTCAAACGCGCCTTATTTAGTTTTAAAACCAGTAAAAAAATATTTAATAGCTTAATGCTCATCAGCCGTATGAAACGCTGGCGTCGGGCCTCTTCTTTACTTGCAGAGCGAAGTACTTATCCACTTAATCAAGCCGAAATTGATCACTTTAGATCACTAGCCGAAGAAGTCCTGATCGAATTTCTACAAGATCCGGAAAAAGCCCGCGTCTTAAGGGCTGACCCCTCGGGCAATTTAAAACTGCGCTATGCCAAAGAAATGGTACGGGATTTAAGAATGCATACCAAAAAAGGCAAGCTCACCCATTACAAAGCTCAAAAACATATCAACCTGATTAAAGAAAGTTTTTTGAACTCGCTTTATCAGCCTGGGGATCTGCCGCTTATCGAAGACGCACTTAATTAAACAAACCAGAAATATAATCCAAGATTTCTGAAGCGACTTGATCTTTGTGAGCCAAAGAACTTTGCTTTTGGTGGCCGTGAGAATCGATCATCGTGACTTGATTGCGTTCTGACGCAAAGCCTATTTCTTTTTTAGAAACATCGTTCACAATAATTAAATCCAGGCTTTTCTCTTGAAGTTTTTGTTTGGCATATTCTTTAATTTTTTGAGTTTCTGCAGCAAAGCCCACAAGCCGTTGATGCTTTTTTTTCTTTTTAGAGAGAGCCTTTAAAATATCCGGGTTGGGTTCTAACTCAAATTGAAGTTTTTTATTTTCTTTCTTCACTTTTTGAGCATGCACTTTTTTAAAATGATAATCAGCTATGGCAGCCGTGGCTATAAAAAGGTCTGTTTGGGCAAAGGCCTTTTCACAAGCCTTTAACATGTCTTGTGCTGAAACCACATCAATGCGCTTGACTCCACTCGGGCTTTCTAAATCCACCGGACCCGCTACCAGCGTCACCTGAGCCCCGCGTCTTTGCGCTTCTCTGGCCAGGGCAAATCCCATTTTACCTGTGCTGGGGTTGCTTAAAAAGCGAATCGGGTCATAAAACTCTCTTGTGGGTCCTGCATTGATCAGAACTTTTTTTCCTTTTAATGAAGAGTCGTGCATGAACTTTTGACTTTTTGAATCAGAGAGTTTTTCCTGTAACCAAGAAATCATATTTTTGACTTCGGGAAGTCTTCCAGCACCTTCCCAACCACAGGCCAGGCTCCCTTCCTCTGGGTCGATAATGAGAAAGCCCCGCTCTTTTAATGTCACTATATTTTTTTGCACAACGGGTTTAGCCCACATGTTGACGTTCATGGCAGGTGCCAAAAAGATAGGTGCTTGGGTGACCAAAACCAAAGTCGTAAGAAGGTCGTTGGCCATGCCCGTGCTCAGTTTTGCAATGAGATCCGCACTGGCAGGCGCAATCAAAATAAGATCAGCTTCATCGGCTAATTGAATATGCCCCATTTGCGATTCTTCGGTCAGGCTAAACAAATCCGTATGCACTGCATTTTGTGAAAGCGCCTGAAAAGTCATGGGTGTCACAAATTGCTGTGCAGCTGCGGTTAATACCACATGGACTTCCGCACCCTCATCCTGCAAACGCCTGACCAAATCACAAGCTTTGTAGGCAGCAATGCCTCCACTGACACCTAAAATAATTTTTTTATCTTTTAAAACATTAGACATTTTTGCATTCCTAAATAGACCTCATTACAAAACCAAGCAAATGATCTCTACTCATTTTTTTGAGATTCCAGTATCTGCAAGGTGCCATCCCAAAGCAACAGTCTGGCTTTCATCGCCTTTAAAGCTGCTTTTGAAGCTTGCTGCCATTTTATTTTATCTTCTCCACATAAATAAGAGAGCATTTTCATGGCCATGGGATTGTGTTGTTCTTCATCTAAATTAATATGGCGTTCTAAATAAAATTTTAAAGTTTCTAAACCACTGACATGATTCACTGATAATTCATTTAACAATCGACGAAACATATCGGGAATTAAATCTTCGCGGCCAAAGGTAAAAGCAGCGGCAATTTCATGTGTGGAGCCATGCTGTACAATCTCCCAGTTGCTAGATAAAAATTGAGTAATGGCTTGTGGTAAAGCTATTTCTGAAATGGCTTGCTCAAAGTTTTTCCCTTGAGAAAGCTGGGCGACTAGCTGATTGATTTGTAAAGGGTCCGCACCAGCCTCAATCATGCCTTTGAGATAAAGTTCAAAATGACTCATAAAGTGGCCCTCTGCATCGTGATCGCTTTCTTCTGCCAAAACAATTTCATTAATGAAACGACAACTGATAGCATCTCCACGAGGGATCCAAGGAAGATCCAAACAAGTCAAATGACGCTGCAAGGCCTTGAGCTGAGACATGAAATCCCAAACTGCAAAAACATGGCATTGCATAAAGAGCCTAAAATCCTCAAGGCTTGAAACTTTTGTATAAATTGGGTGAGCAATCAGTGCATCACGCAATGGTTTCAGCTCTTGTTGAAGTTTTGTAATGTGATTTTGCATTATCATTTTCTTTATTTTGAACCTTTTAATTATATTTTACTAGAAAAGAATACAAGATGATTTTAGTCACCTAAATTCTGCAGAGGACAAACTAAGACTCTATTTGACATAAGATGAAGAGCATTTTAGAAAAATGACTCGACCAGCTCCTAAGCATGAAACATTTATTGTTAAAGAAAAGGTATTCACTATGAATCGATTCCGTTTTGCCCCCTCCCCCACTGGCCATTTACATATTGGCGGTGCCCGTACAGCCCTTTATAATTACCTGCTCGCTCAAAAAACAAAGGGGAAATTTATTTTACGTATCGAAGACACCGATCGAGAACGCTCCACTCAGGGACACATCGATGCTATTTTAGAGGCTATGCAATGGCTGGGGCTAAATTATGACGAAGGCCCGTTTTATCAAACTGAACGTTATGAACTTTACCAGCAGCATCTACAAAAACTCCTTGATCAAGGCAAGGCCTATCGCTGTTTTTGCAGTCCAGAAGAACTCGATTCCAAACGTCAAGCCGCAATGCAAGCCGGTAAAAAACCGAAATACGATGGAACCTGTCGAAATCTAGACCCTCAACAAAGTGCTCAAGAGACAAGACCACATTGTATTCGTTTTCTTTCACCCGATGAAGGAGTTACAGTCGTTGAAGACCTCATTAAAGGCCACATCGAATTTAATAATCAAGAATTGGACGACCTGATCATTGCACGCACAGATGGCACCCCAACTTATAATTTTGTGGTCGTGGTCGATGATGTGACGATGCAAATCAGTCATGTTATTCGCGGCGATGATCATCTCAACAACACCCCTCGACAAGTTCAGCTTTACCAGGCTTTGGATTACCCAACTCCGCAATTTGCCCACATCCCCATGATTTTAGGATCCGATAAAAAACGTCTGAGTAAACGCCATGGAGCCACCAGTGTATTGGCCTACCGGGATGAAGGCTATTTACCCGAAGCCTTGCTCAATTATTTAGTGCGTTTGGGCTGGTCACACGGCGATGAAGAAGTCTTCAGCATGGATCAACTTAAAGAATACTTTAATATTGAAAAAGTCGGCAAAGCAGCGGCTATTTTTAATCCAGAAAAACTCCTCTGGCTCAATGCCCATTGGATCCGACAATCTTCTCCGGAAAGACTCATCGAAGCATCAAAAAATTTCTTTCAGCAAAAAAATATTGCTCTCGAAAACAACCCTTACACCCAAAAGGCCCTGGCTTCCTGCCAAGAAAAAGTCAAAACTTTAGTCGATTTAGCCAATATGGCCGTCTTTTATTTTTTGGAAGAAATTGAAATCGAAGAAAAGGCCCGAAACAAACAACTCACTTTAGAAAACTTGGAAACTTTAAAAAAATTACTTCCCCAACTCTTGGCCCTTCCCGATCTCAGCGAGGCTCAGGTCAATGACTGCTTTCAAAAATTTGGAGAAGAGCATCAACTCAAATTGGGAAAAATCGCCGGCCCGCTTCGGGTCGCGCTCAGTGGCTCGATGGTGAGTCCTGGTATTTTTGAAATGATAGAAATTTTGGGTAAAGAGCGGATTCAAGCACGTATTGAAAACCTCTTTTTTTAAAACCCTAAATTTGCAAAAAACAGACCTATTAAAATAAAAAAATACTTATATTTCAAGTATTTACAAAAGTCCAACGGCTCCACCGCGTTGGACTTTTGACTCAGTCTTGACTAAAAATTTTGCGGAATTGTGTCTTTTATAGACCATTTAGGGCTGAAGATAAAGAGCTTTTTAAATCCGCTGCATGACTAAATATTGGGGCGCGTGCTATCCTCTAGCTTAAATACCTGCTCGATTTGCTTAGGTGTCAAAGTAGTTTCCGCTAACAAGTCACGCAAAGGCCGTCCAGTGGCCACGGCTTTTTTTACGATCTCGGCGGTTTTGGCATAGCCCAATAAAGGATTGAGAACCGTAGCAATGGAAACCGAATTTTCTCCAAACCATCGACAACGCTCTGCATCCGCTTTAATACCATCGACACATTTTTTAGCTAAGGCATTCATCGTATTGGTTAAAATCGTAATCTGCCAACAAAGCGAATAAGCAATCATCGGCATCATGACATTGAGCTCTAACTGTCCAGCTTGAGAACCATAACTGATCGCCGTATTGAGACCCAAAGTAAAAAAGCAACTCTGGTTGGTCATTTCTGCCAGCACCGGATTGACTTTACCTGGCATAATGGAACTTCCCGGTTGAACCGGCGGCAAAACAATTTCTCCCAAACCTGTCCTAGGTCCGCTGGAAAGCAAACGCAGGTCGTTGGCAATGCGGGTTAAATCGAGCGCCATATTTTTAAGTGCATCCGAAAGCCCTACGATCGGTGCCATGGATTGCATGGCCTCAAAAAAATCTTTGGCAGGTTTGAGAGGTATTTTTAAATATTTTCCCAAATTGCTGGCCATCATTTTGCGATACTTAGGGTGACTGTTCACACCCGTTCCGACAGCGGTTCCGCCAATACCCAACTCTTTTAAAGGTTGATAAGCCTGTTCGATTTTTTTGAAATGACTTTCTAAACAAGAGGCATAAGCGCCCACTTCCTGTCCCAAACGAATGGGTGTGGCATCTTGCAAATGGGTTCGGCCCGATTTAACAATCTTATGCCACTCCTTGGCTTTTTTACGAAAAGCTTTTGCTAAACCCTGCACGGCACTCAATAAATCTTTTTTTAGCAAGAGAGAAGAAAGTCGAATCGCAGTCGGAATCACATCATTGGTGGATTGCGCCATATTCACATGATCATTGGGATGAATGGGAGCATAACTGCCACGGGGTTTTTTGAGCATCTCGTTAGCACGGTTGGCAATCACTTCGTTGACATTCATATGGTGAGAAGTCCCGGCACCAGCTTGAAAGGCATCCACGACAAATTCCTCGCGGTGTTGACCCGAGAGAATTTCATCACAAACTTTAACAATGAGTTGCGTATGTTTTTTAGGAATCAAGCCCAACTGCCCATGAACCGTTGCCGCAGCTTTTTTAATGAGTACCGTTCCATCGATAAAAGCCGGGTGAGCATGCCAACCACTGATGGGGAAATTTTCAACCGCTCGTGCAGTTTGGACACCATAGTAAGCATTTTTGGGGACCTTAAGTTCCCCTAATGAATCCTTTTCTACCCGCATTGCTTTAGAAGAAAGTTGAGTTTTGCTCTTTTTTTGATTCCCTTTTTTTGCCATGAAATTGCCTCGCATTTTGATTTTTATGGTTAAATGATTGAGTTTTTGAGGCTAATAGACCCATTGAAAAAAATAAACAAGGAGGAAATTATTTTATCAGTTTTTTAAGTTTTTTTAATTTTCTTTCAATGTAAGCTTCATCCAGTTTTTTTCCAAAAAGCTCTCTGAGTTCTTCGATATCTCGACGATCAACACTACGATTAGCTAAACTTTTTAAAATAATAATGTCTTCTGGAGTCGCGATTCGAATACTGTGACCTTCAAGGCTTTTACTAAGCGCGCGTTGGATAACTTCATGCCCAATATAAGCATCTGCTAGTAAGAGATCAATTTCTGTTTCATGACAGCGAGTTCTTAACTGGTAGTCTCCAAGCTTTTTTATTTTCAATCCTGCTTTTTCAAGAACCGTGATCACTTTTTTAAAGTCTTCAACCATCACATAAAAATCAAGATCCACTGTGCTGGCTCGGCCATGATATAAGAGCATCGCAAAACCACCAATCAGACAATAGTCAATTTGAGACTTCTCAAATAACTTTGTCATCGCAAAGAGGGCCTTAAGCATATTTTTCTCTCAATACATCAGAAAGCTTTTTCACTTTCCTGGGGGATTTTTGAAATTGGATGATATTTAATATGCTTGGCAAATCGATCTTTCGGTTGGCAGGTATACGCGGGTAAAATTTTTTAATCGCCTGTGGACTCATCTCAGCTTCCTTTTCGATAAGCCTCACTATTTCATGATTAAAAGGGTGATGAGGGTTTAAAGCATAGAGCGAAGGCCGCTTGAAGTGCCGAATCACTCCAGCCTCGATTAAAGAACGTAGAGCTTTAAAGGTTTGTGAGGGCCCAATACCCAATATCGATGAAAGCCGATGACCCGAGCTGGCTCCTCGCAGACCTAAATATAGCAAAATACTTTGCTTAGTTTTACTTCCTAAGATTTTATCTAACATATTACTATATTATAGGTACAAAAAAATTTTTTCTATAAAAAAATAAAGTTGAAGAAAAAATTTTATAAAAATGAATTTTTTATTGACTATGGTAATTGACTATGGTTAACTAAGACTATGGATGTCATCGCTATTTCGGAATTTAAAGCGACTTGTCTGAAACTTTTAGAAAAAGTTCGCACAAATGGGGAAAGTCTATTAGTCACTAAAAAAGGGGAACCTATAGCAATTGTGAGCCCAGCGCCCCTGCCTCCCAAAAAACGTCGCTTTGGCACATTAAAATCTACAGCAAAAATAAAGGGCGATATCAAAGCACCTCTTAATGACATCACATGGGATGTTCTTAAAAAATGAATCTATTGCTAGACACTCATATTTGGCTTTGGTTTCTTATGGGAATTGAAGAACTTCCCAAGCGTTGGCAAAAAATCATTGCAGATGAAGCCAATACACTTTGGCTTTCTCCTATTTCTGTCTGGGAAACCATGATTTTGTCAGAAAAAGGCCGTATCCAGCTTCAGCCCAATGCTGAAGATTGGATTCGACAAGCTTTTAAAGAACTCCCCCTCAACGAAGCAAAGCTCAATCACGAAATTGCAATACTCAGCCGCTCTCTGCCACTGACTCAGCAAGATCCAGCAGACCGTTTTATTGCGGCTTCGGCACAATTTTATGAATTAACACTGATTACCATGGATAGATCACTGCGTCAGTCTAAAAAAATCCCCACGCTTGCTTTGTAATCGTTTTTACCCCTTCTTTTCTAAAACTGAGCTTACTTAATTTTTTCTATTTCGTTAAAATAAAGATGGAGGTATAAGTGATCAAAATTTTATAAAGGAAATCACTCTATTTGTTAGACAGAAAAACTAAAATAGAAAAAACCATCCTGGTAGGCATTCGCCACCCTTACCAAAGCAGTTGGGACGCCAGCGAGTCTCTCTACGAGCTAGAGCGCCTCGTTCACACAGCAGGGGCTAAAGTCGTTGCAACCACTCAGCAAGAAGTAAAACACATCGATCCCGCCACTTATATCGGCAAAGGTAAAATCGAAGAAATTGCGCAAATGGTTCAAGAATACCAAGTCGAAACCGTGGTCTTTGACGAGGACCTCAGTCCGGGCCAAAACCGACGACTTGAAGAAGGCATTAAATGTAAAGTCGTTGACCGCTCGGGACTGATTTTGGATATTTTGGTGAAGGAAGGCCAAGAAGTATCCGAAGAGGACCAATTGGTAATTTTGGAAGCCATGAAAATGGAAAATATAATTACCTCACCACGTAATGGTGTGATAAAAAAAATTGGCGTGTCGCAAGGTGATGCCGTTGAAAAGAAACAATTGTTGATAGAATTTCAATAAAACATCATGAGAAAAATATTAGTGGCCAATCGT
>JAUHYS010000057.1 GCA_030426445.1 bacterium | reverse complement strand
AAAACTCTGGCTTGGAAAAAAAATTACTCAGTAAGGGCTTTACCCCATCAGAATTGCAAAAAAGTGGACTTTTTAAAGGAAATCGGGAGTTTTTTCGTGGGCGCTTACTTTTTCCTATTTTTCGTTTTGATAAAAAAGTCGTCGGTTTCGGTGGGCGTTTAATCAATGAAAAGCATTTTGGACCGAAATACATTAATTCTCCCGAATCCATGATTTTTAAAAAGGGCGAACTTTTTTATGGCATGCATACTGCAAAAGAAAGCATCCGTAAGACTGAGCGTGTGATGATTGCAGAAGGTTATATGGATGTGATTGCCTTGCATGCACATGGTTTCGGGGAAGCGGTTGCTCCATTAGGGACTGCCTTAACTTTATTTCATGTCAAAACCTTGAAAAGGCTAGCTCAAGAACTTATCTTAGTATTTGACGGAGATACGGCCGGGCAAAAAGCCACGCTCAAAGCTTTAGAGATCATTTTAGAGCAGGATATTGTGCCGACTTATGTCGCCTTGGAGAGCGATGAAGACCCTGATAGCTTACTCAAGACTGCAGGGCAGCTGGTTTTTGAAAAAAAGCTAAAAAATAGGCGAAACCTTTTGGAAAACCTGATCGATAAATGGTCAGAAGAGGTTTTACAAAATAAAAATCTCGAATTAAAAGGTCGCGTAGCACAGCGCTGTTTAAAGTTGATCAAAAGAATACCCGATTATTTTCGTCGGCGTCTTTATCAAAATTATTTGGCCAATGCTCTACAGGTACCTGAGACCTGGCTAGAGTCCTGGGAACAAAACCCTAAGGCTTTTTATAATAAGGTAGAGAAGCCAAATCAGGCTAGAGGAGAGAACTTAAAAAATTCGCTTCAGTTATCTTGTTTGCCAGAAGAAGAAGCAATTTTTGAAACTTGGTTGAAGTTCCCACATCTACGTGAGGAGCTTAAAAAAGAAATTTCCCCCGAAGACTTTTTTTCGGAGAATGGAAAAAAGATTGCGCAGTTGATGTGGTCGTGGAAACCCAAATTTATGTTTGAAGATTCTCAGGGAGAAGCTATCGCTGATTTTTTAAACTTGCTCTCTGAGGAAGAAAACCGCTATCTTAGTGCTTTATTGATGAAAGAAAAATTATCAGAGGAAATTTCCAGTTTACAAAGTACAAATATTGACCAAGTCATATTACAACTTCAGGAAAAAAAATTAAAATATGAGATCCGCGCTTTGCCAAAAACGTTAAATGATTTAGGGGTTCTTAAAAATAAAATTGAAGCTCTTGCTCAAGTGGTAAAAAATAAAGAGAGGTTATATGGCCAAAACTAAAGAAACAAAAGTGAAAGCCGTTGAACAAATCATTGCTCTAGGCCAGAAGCGTGGTTTTTTGACTTATGCAGAAATCAATGAGGCTTTGCCAGAAAATGTGGTTTCGGCTGAACAAATTGATCAGGTGCTCAGTATTTTGGATGAGAGCGATCTGGTTATTGTGGAGTCTGAGGAAGAGTTTAAAAAGCTAAAGTCAAAAGGAAAAATAGCGGTTCAAAAATCAAGTAAAGCGGATGACGATGAGTCTACTAAAGCGGAGCCTGCCGAGACCTATGGTAAATCCAGTGACCCTGTTCGTATGTATTTACGTAAAATGGGTTCGGTTGCTTTGTTGACTCGTGAAGGAGAAGTAGAAATTGCAAAGCGCATCGAAGAGCACGAAGATGACGTTCTGATTACTTTGATTACCAGCCCCTTGGGAAATAACGAAATTCTCGATTTGGCAGATGGGCTCAAAAAAGGCAAGCTTCGCTTGTCTGAACTGATAAAAGACTATGAAGATATCACCCAGGGCGAGACAATCGAAGAAGAGGCTGAGCTTGAAAAAAAAGAGGAAGACTATCGAGAACGGCTTTTAAAGATCTTCAACGAGTTTAAACTAGAGAGTCGAAAATACCAGCGTCACTTAAAAAAGCTAAAAGGGTCTAATATTTCTGAGAAGGTTAAAGAAAACACCGAAAAAAATATCGAAGCCTCCAGACAAAAGCTATTATCCTTAGTGAAAGAGATTCGTTTTAACCGCAAAGTCTTAAGTAAAATGATCGACCGGTTAAAGGAAATGGCAGATCAGGTGGATACGCAAGAAGTCATTTTCAAACGCATCTGTATTAAAGTCAGTAAAGATCTTAAAGAAGCTTACCAAAAACTACACAAAGCCCATTCAAGCAGTTATATTATGAGGAAGCTGGTAAAGGATCTCAAGGTCGATAAAGCCGAAGTCCTTAATATGGCCAAGCAAGCTCAAGCCGCTAAAAAACAAATTGCCTCTTTGGAGGTAGAGTACGGTTATTCTAGTGAAGAACTTAAAAAGCTTTATCGAGATATCAAACGCAACGAACAATTGGCCGAAATGGCGAAAAGTGAGCTCATCGAAGCCAATCTAAGGCTGGTAGTCAGTATTGCTAAAAAATACACCAACCGCGGTTTACAGTTTTTAGATCTGATTCAAGAGGGGAATATCGGTTTGATGAAAGCTGTCGACAAGTTTGAATACCGCCGAGGTTATAAGTTCTCCACTTATGCGACCTGGTGGATCCGTCAGGCCATTACTCGCGCGATTGCCGATCAGGCACGTACTATCCGTATTCCTGTGCATATGATCGAAACCATTAACAAGCTTGTACGCACTTCTCGTTATTTAGTCCAAGAGTTGGGCAGAGAGCCCACTCCTGAAGAAATTGCCGAAAAGATGGAGCTCCCTGTAGAAAAGGTCAGAAAAGTTCTCAAGATCGCCAAAGAACCCATTTCTTTAGAGACGCCGATTGGTGAAGAGGAAGACAGTCATTTAGGCGATTTTATCGAAGATAAAAGTGTACTCAACCCTTCGGATGCTGTGGTAGGGATGAGTCTTTCTGAAAGCACGACGAAAGTTTTATCAACTTTGACACCTCGTGAAGAAAAAGTACTGCGAATGCGTTTTGGAATTGGAGAAAAATCAGACCATACTTTAGAAGAAGTCGGTAAAGACTTTTCTGTGACGCGTGAGCGGATTCGTCAAATTGAAGCCAAGGCATTGCGAAAACTCAGACATCCTTCACGAGCCAAAAAATTACGCAGTTTTGTTGATTGGTAGAGGGCCGATAGCTCAGTTGGTTAGAGCTCCCGGCTCATAACCGGGCGGTCGAAGGTTCAAGTCCTTCTCGGCCCATTTTTTTGTTTTTTTTGTAGTTTCTAGCAATTAAATGGATTTAAGCTCGTTGCGCTTATTTTTGATCAGACCTTCCAAACTTGATCTGTCTACTTGACATTATATTCGAGAATTCTTAGGATCATGTGCTTAAAAAATATGTAAGTTAGTGCGTGTAAGAATTTTAATCCTGTAAAAGTAAGGAAAACCATAAAAAAAATGGCAGATTTATCGAAAGCAGTCAAAATATCTATTCAGATACAAGAAAATAAAGAAAAATTAGAAAGTTTACCCTATAAAGTCAGAGAAATCGAATCTGAGCTTCAAGACTTCCAACAAAGTTATCAATCTAAAAAAGAGCTTTTTGATCAAGAAGAAACCCAAAAACAAACCTTGATCCGCAAACTTGAAGAAGAACGTCAGGCTTTTGTCGAAAAAGAACAAAGGCTCAATAGTATTAAGACACAAAAAGAATTTCAGGCTGTCTCTAGAGAGATCAGCAACCTGAAAAATAGTCTTAAAGACGACGAAGCCAGTCTTGAAACTCTCAAAACCAAGCTAGAAGACTTAAACGCTGAATTGTCCCCCCTTGGAGAAAAATTACAAAACCTACAAGCCCAGCAACAGGAAGAGCAGGGTAAGATTGCAAATGATTTACAAGAAGTTGAGACTAATATTGAAAACCTAGAAAAAGAGCTTCAAGAAACTTTAGCTGCTTTACCTCAAGAGATTCAGCAAAAGTACCACCGGATTGCGGCGGTCTGCCAACCCCCTGCTGCACTTGTTGTTGAGGGGACCTGTCAAGAGTGCTTTATTCAATTACCTCCACAACTTTTTATCGAATTACAAAGAAAAACTGAAATAATTGCCTGTCCGAGTTGTCGGCGTTTGCTTTATATTGATTCTATAGACCCTGAATAAACCACCCTAATCTAGAGGACCCTATGTATCACTCCTTACCTAAAGAGACCCTAGCTGAGTTAATTCTTTATATTGCAGAGCATGAGGAATTTACCTCTTTAAAAAAACTCAAGACAGTGACCCATCAACAGTTTGTGCAGGCGTTAAAAGCGTTAGCTCAGGATTTAATGGACTCTGCTTTAGAACAGGGGAGTGGGGTGGATGCCTTGATGAATGGTTTAAATGATAACGTTAAAGAAGTTCTCGACAAACTGCCTAAGTCAGACCGTATCAAACTTATCAGAGGGTTTCTCGGCTAAATGCAAGCAACACTTTACGCAGATGGGGCTTCTCGTGGCAATCCTGGTCCAGCAGCGGCAGGTGGACTCATACTGGATAAAGATCAAAACCCCCTTGCTGAAATTTCTAAGTATTTAGGGGAAACCACGAATAATGTTGCAGAATATCAGTCCTTAATTTTTGGCTTAGAAGAGGCTATCAAACTGGGCGTTTCTCAACTAGAAGTCAAGATGGATTCACAATTGGTGGTCAAGCAAATGTTGGGAGAATATCGCGTCAAGCAAGCTCACCTGATTCCACTTCATCAAAAAGGAAAAAAACTTTCAGGTCAATTTAAACAATTTTCTATTGTTTATATTCCTCGAGCTCAAAATCATGAGGCAGATCGCTTGGCCAACCTAGCCTTGGATTAAGTGCCCCCATTTAAAAGAAATTTTTCCAATCCATATTTTATCTTTTCACCAAGGGTTTTGGTGTTTGATGAATGCCGGATCCATAACATATTAAAATCATTTATAATATTTTAAAATAGAATATATTGCGAATGTAATCGCAAAATATTCTATTTTAAAAAAAGCAAGCCTGTCAGGATTGATTATTGAATTTTGCGTGAGTGAGGTGTGGGTCTTTAGGTTAAATTTAGGTTAAATTCCAAACAGCTTTTAACTTGTCAAAAATGACAGTTTAGTCTATTTGTGTTGATCCATATTGATCTCCTTATAAACAAAAAGCCGGGTGGTGTATGTCGGTCTTAAGTAAAACTCATTGCAAGGAAAACTATCTCTATGATGAACAAGGGCAAACGATAGGTTCTTGTGATGAAGAATGGTTTTCTTCGGATACAAATCTTGATTTGGCAGAACCTTCAGGCAGCTTAGAATCGACTGATTCACAAGATGTTTTTTCTCAGATAACTCAATGGGGAGAGAAAAAAATCTCTAATTTTTTCGATCCACCCCAGCCCCAAGTCAGACTCAATATTGCTGAGGTTTCTTTAGAAGCCGAGGTTGAAACCAAAGCGGGGGATGTTCAATTTAGGCCCATTTCCGAGGACAGTATTTGGAGTTTCTTTAATCCGATGTTGGGTGTTGAAATCAAGTTAGACCCAGACACTAAATTCCAAACAGGCTTTCACTTAAAAGGTGATCAAGCCATTGACCAACAACCTTTGGCAGCGATGGGTTTGGGACTTAAGATGTTATTAGAAATTTCAGGCGTTCAAGTGGATATACCGGGGAATACCTTAGACGGCTACCCTCAAGGTATTGACTACAAAAATGGATCGCTTTGGTTTGTACATCGCAATACCCTTGAGAGCCAAACACCGATTCATGTAGATATCACACCCGCTTTGCCTGCTGGCTTATTAGAAGAAGCCCCTGAAAAATTAGAAATGCTTAATATAGCTGGAGGAGTCGAAGATAGCCGGTCACTTTGGAACTTGGAAGGCTGGGGAGACCTTTTCATGGAAGCTGTAGCCGATGTTCCTCCTCCCCAAGCTATAAAAATTCGTTCTGGGATGACGGTCAACGAAATCGTGATGGTTCTTCTACAACTCCTTCAACAAGGGCTCCCTATACCTCAACTGAAACCGGAAGAACTTTTTCCACGTATTGTTTTGCCCAATGGCGAGCACCCGAAAACACCTATGGATCTCGCCAAAGCCCTTCTCGAAAAAGCCGAACTCGATTTTTATATTCGTTTAGAAAACTCTCAAATCGGTCCTGTGACCTTAGCCCAAGGTTCCCAGGTGCGTGTTCACCTTAAAATTAATGAACAGGCCCAAATCGAAGTTAAAGTGAGTGATATTCAAGTCAAAGTTTTGCCGATTTATTTGCCCGGAAATCTTAAGCTACAAGGAGAACTCGCTTCTGGAGCAGGTCTTTGTGGGCAAGATAAAGAATTTCATCCTGGCCTGCGTATTTTGTTTGACCCTCAGAACCAAAATCTAAAGATCAATTCTAACTTAGGGTTCAATCTAAAACTCAATCCACTCAATGTAGAAACTCAACAGGCTCTGCAATTTCAAACACAGTTATTATTAGATACCGAAATCGAAAACGTCGATCCACAAAACCCTCAAAGGGCTCAATTAAAGAAAAATAGTACTGTTTTGGCTCTGAAGGATGGCTACTTAAACTCTCAAGCTAGTGAAGTTCCCTGGGTCAGTGGCTTGAGCCTTAGCTTAAGTGACTTGAATCCCGACACTGAGGGCGAACGCATTGCCAATATTGACCGTTCTTTTCATTTAGATTTGGATGCTGAGGTCTTGGGCTCTCCAGTCAAACTGACCGGTGAAATGAATAGTCATCTCATTCCTGGAAAAACTGCTTTGCCAGAGGGTTTTAAACTGATTGGAGATTTTAATGTTGGGCTGAGTCATCCACTCTTGTCAGATATTAAAAATATTCACCTTAATCTCTCAAAACAAAAAAACCATCTATCAATAGACCTTTTTCAACCAGGTTTTTTTATCGATAGATTAGCCTTTTCAGGGCTTTCTTTAAAAGCGAGTGTAAATTCTCCTTTTCTGGATCCCCAGTCTTCGGTTCAAGCTTATTCCCCTTCTCAAGCAGATCTTGAATTAAATCTACAAAGTTTAAGCTGGAATAAACAGTATCAGCTTGGAAGAACCCATTTAAAAACCAGCCTAGTTTATCGTCCGGACCCCAAAGCCCCCTCTCTTGAAGCGGAACCCATTCATTTAGAGACGCGATGCCGTTACCTGACAGAGGGGACTCAAAACAAAAAAGTTTGCGATAAGCTTGAGATAGGAAATCCCAACATAGAAACGACTTCAGAAAGTTCCGAAAAGAAATCTACGCTTTTAGACACGATGAAAGTTTCTTGGGATAAGCAAAATAAAAGACTTAATATTAGTCCCACGCGTTTACATCTTTTCATTCCCGACGACGAGGCTCAAGGGAAAGAGCCTTTATTGGAAGCGCGCTTCGATTTAGACCGTTTTTCTTGGGAGAAAGGTTCTCCTCTTAAAATTATCACAAAACTTTATATCAACAGCTTGGGTATAGAAGGCGGATGGCAAGAAAGAGAATTTTCAGTCCTCAAGGATATGGCCTTAGAATTTTTTAAACAAGTTGATTTTTCGCATTACATTATTCATGAGCATAAGGAAGCGATTCCTTCCTCAAGTGGTGAGGGTCAGCCATGACCTTTAAAATCCCGACAGCTTATTATCCTTTTTTATTGCCTCCGGTGCTACCTGAGGCAACAAAAGATCATGAGCAGCTTGCTATTACACACCATAACCCACTCTTGGATAATCATGGGGTTCCTATTTTACTTCCAAAAATTCAAAAAGAACTCCATGAGCAACAATGGAAAAACTTAGGTTTTTGGACTTTGCAAAACTTACCTACCCTCATGACAAGTACAAAAAGCAAAGTCACTTGGAAACAAACAGCGCTCCATGCCTTAGAGAATAATTTTCGTTCGATTTATTTTTTTGCAGGAAACGCCCCAGTAGGGGGCAGTACGCCAGGGATTCCCGGAGACCCTAAAAATCCACGCCTTCATCGTTTTGACGAGCTGATCCCAATAGGAACCAGAGCTAAAAAAGTCCCGACTACCATCCCTCCCGAAACCAAGGGTGAATTGGAAGTCCAAATGCTTTTTGATCCCATTACCCAAAAAATGCAGTCGCGTGGCGTTTTTATGCGTTATTTCCCGTCTCTGACTTATCAGTATCAGGGGCCGTTTAAACTAAAAATAAGATGTACGGCTTCTTATGTGCCCACTAAGTTAGGAGAGCACGATAAAAGTGGAAAAATTTATCGATTTAACTCTAAGGTCCGTCCCCCTGGTGCGCGAAAAAGAACGGGTGATTTTTGCTATGACCTTTTACCCAAGGATGCCCGCTATTTTACTTTAATTTATGTGCCTGAACTCAATCGTCCCTTTGGCCGCATGGCTTGGGGTTTTCGGCATACGACATTAGGTCGGGATTTTTACCTTAATTTACCTCAGAGCTTAGGTTTTGGCCCTGAAGACCATGCCAAAGCCAATGTCCCCTTTGGTTATGTTCCAGTTAATGTTGATGATTTAAGCAAAGGCTTTTTAGAACGTCTCATCGATGCGTTGATGGACCCGCAAAAGTTGAAGGATTTGCAAAAGGAAGCCGTACTCTACCCACCTAATGAACTTTATTGGGATGAGTTAAGTCGAAGTGCTAAAGTGATTCCGACGGACCCACAAGAGTACCAAGCACTTAATCAAAAGCGAAAACAGTATTATTTTGATTACCTTTCAGCCACACCAAAGTTATTTTCCACGCTCGATAAAAGCGAAAAAGAACGTCTGGAAAAAGTCTGGAAAAATTACGTCTGGGATCCAGAAATCTATCAGGTGAGGGCCTATCAATCAGGTATTTGGTACAGAAGAAGCAATCGTCAGCGCAAAAAGGAAGGAAGACCCCTTTTAGAAAAACTCCCTAAAAAGATCGGTCCCTTAGCTCCCATTCCAGAAAGTAAAGGAGCTGCTTTAGATATTGGGGGTCTTTTAAGTCTCATCAATGACCCTGAACGTATGAAAAAAATGAGTCAAGTAGCCAACCCGCAATTTCCCTTTATTGATTTTGAGGCCGCGTTTAACCCGGGTAGCCGTTTTGATTTTCCAATTGGTCAAATGACAATAGACCCGCCTGCAAACCCGCCAACTACCTCAAAGATTCAGGTGCATTCACAATTGTCTACTGTCGAGTTCACTCAACAAAAAGTTAAAAACCTTTTTCTTAAGAGTGGAGAAGTCATTCACTTAAAAAATGCACAGACGCTTATTCTACAACGTGATCAGGGCCCGGTTTTATTGGGTGATCTCAGTCGTGCCTTGACAAAAAACGGTAAGACCCTCACGCAAGATCAAATTGCCAAAGTTGAGCTCATGGATAAAAAGCAAGTTACCTTGGCTCAATTACAAAAAGAAACGCGTGCTTGTTTGACTCCTGAAATTGTTTTGAAAGGCCCGATTAAAATTGGCCCCTCTCACCTTAATCTACCCGAGGGTTTTGAGCTTAAAGTCGGAAAGTATTTTCAGGCAAAAGAGATTCGTATCAAGGTTCCATTGTATCAGATGAGTGCCCCTGGAGCAAAAAAACCTGAGTTTAGACCCGATGTCAAAGGGACGGCATTACGCATCAAGAACATTAAAACCGAAGGGATGGAGCTCATCAACCAACGCGAAAAGATCACTCTCAAGTTAGAAAAGGGAGGGATTGACGAAATCAATTTTTATAATCGAGGTCATGAAGTCTTTGCAGATGTTACCCATGTTTATGGAAAATCACTCGAATTAAGCAAAGCTGAAATGGGTCGTTTGCAAGTGGATCATGGCAGTTTTGCTAAAATTAAAATTCAGGGCACGCACGATTATAAAAAAATGCAACTTAGGGTGCATAAAGGTGAGTTTAAAGGCAGCTACGCCTTTAATCTGAATGAAGGCTTAGTTCAGGACGGAAAAGAAATCAAACCGCTGGCCATGCAGGGTTCAGGACAAAGCAAAATTGATTCGCTCTATTATTTTCGCAGTATTCAAAAAGATAAAATCGTTTCTAATATTCACCTGAGAGCCGAAGGCAGTCTAGACCACTTGTCGGCAAACAGTGAAGACATTGGTGAAATCGATATGACCATGTTAGAGGCCGGCGCTAAAAAAGCTTCGCCTGTTAAGGCCAAACTACAGGCCCAATTAGTCGAAAGTCTAGATGCTAAAGAGCCCCCTACTGTGGATTATCGCTTGGAGG
>JAUHYS010000324.1 GCA_030426445.1 bacterium | reverse complement strand
GCCGTCACCAGCCAGATGATAAACAGTTTTACCATCTACAATCGGCGCTGAAAGTGATTCAGCTCGCAGTGGAAAACTCCATTGCACTTGGCCCGTTCCCGCTTGGAGTGAGTAGAACTGACCATTGCCTCCTCCAAATAAAAGGTTGTTTCCAGAAAGAGCTGCGCCCCCTTCAACTCCCCCTTTTACTTTGAAGTGCCAAACTTCGTCGCCGGTTTTGCGAGAGTAAGCGGCAATCCGGTCTATAGAATTTCCGACAAACACTAGGTCTTTGGCGACGATGGGGGACATTCTATTCTGACGTTTAAAGGCCAATTCTTCTTGGTCTTGGGTGGATCGCGACCATTGCGGTTCAAATACAAAAATTCGCCCTTGGCGGTTTTCTTCAAAATTCGAACAAGCCGTTAGGCCCATTAGAAGTAGAACTAAGGCAATACGATTTACAGCCAACACTAGCTCTTCCCTTCCATTTCATCATCCTTTGCTGACGACTTCGTCGCCGAAGGTTGACTGAGTACTTTTAAAAAGCGTTTAGCATTTTTTGAAATTTGAGATTTTGGATCCGCATCAACAGCTCTTTGGTACATATCTCGAGCTCGATCCAATTGATTGAGCTTTTCGTAGCATAGCCCTGCCCTAAGACTCGCTTCGCCCTTGAGGTAGGCGAGAATTTTAGTTTTGTTGGCCACTTTTTCAAAGTGTTTGATAGCCTGATCACATTGATCGGCTTCTGCAAATGAGTTACCAGCGGCAATTTGCAGAAGGGTCTTGGTCAAGCCTTCTGGCTGCTTATTGGCCGTTGATTCGATAATTGGCGCCACATCAGCTGTTTTTTCATAGTCTTTGAAAAGCTCGTAAAGATAAAGGGCCGCTTGTGCACCTGCTCGGGTTTCTTGATTGTTTTGGGCAAAACTCTTTAGTTCATCGACGGTTTTGCCGTAGTCCTTTGCAAGGTCGCCAGATTTTTGCGCGTCACTGGGGGCCTCTTTTTTTTGCGCGGCGGCTGCGAGGGCACCCATTTCACTTTTTTTAAAATCATCGCGTTTTTTAACATAGTCGGTTTGAATGGGTGCTAACTGAGAAAAGGCTTTGAGCTCTTTATCTCGTTCCATTTTGTTTTTAACAGTAATTCCACCGCCCACGAGCAAACCAACAATTACCAGTCCGATAATTAGTTTTAGGTTCTTTTCTAGAACTGAAGTTTGAGGTTTATAGCTTGAATTTTCTTTTTCTTCTTGGCTCACGAAGCACTCCTTAAATTACCGAAATGACAATAGGCAAATAGTCCTAAAGGCCTGTATCAAAGTCAATATTGAGCTCGATTCTCGGTGAAAGAGCGCTGCATTATTAGTTTAATTTTACTTGGATTTTTCTAATGAGAAAAAAAGGAGATTCTAGGGATCAACGGCTGTGGGTACAATGCTTCCGATGAGGCTAAAATTATCGCCTCCCGTGTAGTTTTCGAAGGTGTCTACGGCATTGTTAACGTCCACTGCGTCAAGAAGCTCAAGGCTAAAGCCTGATTCTTCAGAATCGATACTAGCACCCAAAACCAGACTCGTTTCACCACTAACATTGCTAAAAAAGTCGGTCCAACCGACAATGTGACCAGTTGCAAGGGTTGTATAGCCCATGCCTCCATAAAACTGTTCAGAAAGAGTCATGTCGACAGCGTAATAACTGTTATCAATCGGAATTCCACCGGGATTGAGTTCATTTTTAATGAGGCCATTGGTAACGGCATCTTCCCAAATTTGTTGCATGATGCCTTCTGCGCGGATTATTTTAATGGTTTCAAAGTTACTTAAACTTTCAACTAAAACAGCAAAGATTCAATAAAAGTTCAAATTATTTTAATCTCATACCTTCTGTTTCTTTTTTTGGTGGTTATAGTTTATCCGATCAACGCTTCCAAAATGGAATATTTGCTCAAAACAAAGCTTTTGGTCCAACTTATGGCCTGAGTTTAAGCTACGGAATTGGGCAATTTAAAAATGCAATACATCAAAACAAAATAAATCAATTATTGATTCAAAATTTAGAATATGAACTGGGGCAAAAAAATCGTGGAAAT
>JAUHYS010000056.1 GCA_030426445.1 bacterium | reverse complement strand
CCGATGGGCATGTGGATGATATCACCCGCTTTGTCAATGTGGATACCATTGTTTGTGTGCGCGAAGAAAACCCTCAAGACGAAAACTACCAAGCCCTGGAAGAAAACTATGAGCGCTTAAAACAGATGCGCGATCCAGAGGGCAACCCCTTTCGCATCGAATGTCTGCCCATGCCAGCTCCGGTGATGGATGCCTCGGGCAATCGCCTGCCTGCCAGTTATGCCAATTTTTATATTGGTAACGAAGTAGTCTTGGTTCCCATTTTTAAAGACCGTAATGACGTAAAGGCCTTAAGGGTTTTACGCGAACTTTTTCAAGGACGCCGCGTGGTGGGGTTGGATTGCCGTGAAGTCGTAGCCGGTCTGGGAGCCATTCATTGTGTGACACAGCAGCAGCCTTTGGTGGCTTAAAGTTAGCAATCCACTCCGGGTGGAAGGGACGTTCCCACATCTGGCATGGGCACAGCGTAAAAATGTCTAAGAAAAACTTCACCCTTTTCATTTTCGCTTAAAATCACATCCAGGGTATACCATTGTGTGCCCTTATCTTTAAAACGCGCATAAATGTGAACCATGAATTCATCGGCCTTTAAATTAGGCGGAGTCATGCCATGAGGCAGGACTGCGTAATGATCAGGGGCATCGGAATCCATAACGGCATCAGCAGGAGGCGGACTCTTTTTGATTTTTGTATCCTGATTATTTTTGAAATTTTTCCAGGACCAGGGAATCACATGGGCAAATTTCGTTTCGACTACTGGCCCCAGTTGGCTGTGAAACCAAATCAACTCATCATGATAAGCCACATCCTTTTTTACGCAAGCTGGCTGGCTTAAACAGTTTTGGTCTTTATTGAGAAAGCTTTTCGTATTGGATTGATAAGAAGGCCGGTATACCGGAGGCCACTTACTTAAAAGCTGAAAAGGCATTTTCTTTAAGTGCAGGTTGACCGCTTGAATAGCAAATGCGACCCGCTTTTTTTCAGCCGCATTTTGGGGAGCATGCGGATTTTGTGCTGGCGGTTTACCCGGTTGAGGTGGAGCCATTTCAGCCTTTAAATTGAATACCCACAAGCTCAATAAAATAGTGATAAAACTTAAGATCCTTTTTTTTGAATGTTGAATAAGCATATTTACTCCTCGAAAGACTCCCCGTTTGATAGACGTTTTTATATCATAAAATGGTTTTAACTATTTTTGGAAAATATATCATGTTTATTAAACATCATGTTTCCCAAGCATGATGTTTATGAAGCATAATAATCAAATCACCCGATCGTATTCATTAATATCTTGCTGCCAAACCTTGACTCCGCAAAAGCGGTCGCCCTCTGGACAGATGGGCTTGATACCCGCGCGCTTGCGAATATAACACGGAGCTAAAATATGTTCCGTGATTTGGGGGTGGACTTTAGAGACCGCTTGCAGCTCATCGATGGTCGCATAAAAGATTTCTTCCTGCGCCGTATAGCAAGCCCTTGCATGCCATTTATGGTGGAGATTGAGCAAGTCCCCGGACTCCTCAAAACGAATCGGAAAGGCATTGGGGAGTAAATAAAGCGCGGAGTCTTTAGGACTTTTCATTTCGAGTAATTTTTGAATGCCCGCAAAGGTTTTATTCATAGAGGCAACATAAAGCTCACGCGCTTGCTCATGGCCCTCAATCATTTTAGGCACAATGTAATCGGGCTCACCCGTAAATTGAGATTCTAAAATTGGTCGCGAAGCCGGTACCATGCGATGCCGTTGATCTTGCGAGTCTGCAGTGTGACTAATCTTTTTGCGAAAAGTATAGTGCGCATGAAAAAGACAGCGGTTGAGTTTAGACATGCTATTGATATTGAGCGTATCTCCCAAAGAGGGGTTTTGTGCTGGGTCCAAAAGCCTTGCCAAGGCATCGGTATCGGATAAAGCACTTTTGGGAAGGCCTAAAACCGAACGCACAGATTGGGCCAAGGTTTGGGGAGCATGGATTTTATAATCGATGAGCTGCGATTTTTTTCCGGCCAAGCTTTGGTCAAATTCCTCAACAAAACTTTTGCTTAAACTGGTTTGAGAAAAATGCTGCTGCAAGATTTGGTACTCGGGGCTTTGTTCCAAAGGCATCGTGTCTTTGAGTTCATGCGCAAAATCCGGATCGTGCTCTAAAACGCAGTCCACCATTTGTTGGATCACCTGTTGCTGTTCCCAGGGGGTATCAAAATAATTTATCAAGCGATGGTAACGCATTAAGGTCAAAGCACTAATCGTATGATAGAGATAAGCGTGCGTGGCCACCGGCAAGGCATAGCGAGCAATTTCATAAGCCTTTTTTAAGACGGTCTTTTCGTATTTATCTTGCCATTTTTTACGAATGGGAAAAATAGCATAGTATTCCTGCCGCAGCTTGGGCAAGAGACTTTCGATTAATTGATGGTAGTCTGAAATTTGTTCTGTCACGATTTCATGAAAAGTTTTTTCTGCTTTTTCTGGCAAAGGGGGGACCGTATAACGGCCGGGCTCCACTTTGACATAGCGCTGCGAGACCTGTTCGCTATTGTAAAAAGGGTGCGAGTGTAAAAAAGACCATAAAAACTGGCGCGAAACACAGTCCAAAGAAAACACAAAATGAGCATGCTGTCGGGTGGTGAGATGCCCGGCTTCTCGAGTGCTTTGCGCAATTTTATCACGTAGCGCAAGAGTGCGTTCATTTTTGCGAACATCCGGCACGCGAATGATCCCCTTAGCCGAATAGCAAGTCCGTGCAGTCGCGACAGCTAGGTCATAAGGGTCACAAATCACCGCTTCTAATTTGACAATGGGTTTTGACAATCAGCCCTCCTCAATCCGAATGTCATAATGTTCGATATTAAGGGTGTCATCGGACTTGAGCACGATTTTTTTCAAAAGCTTTTTTTCTAACTCAACCAAGCTGTATTGCTCTTCTCCATTAAGTAAATCGCAAACCATCGGATGTGCCCAAATTTCAACTCGGCTTCCTTCCACACCTTGAGTTTCCTTTAAAACCTTTCTAAAAATTTCGTAACAAATCGTTTTACGGCTTTTATGATAGCCACGACCATCACAAAAATCACAATCTTCGCAAAGCACTCGCGCTAAACTTTCGTTGGTGCGCTTGCGCGTCATTTCTACCAGACCTAATTCGGTAATACGGCTTAGGGTTGTTTTGGCTCGATCCTGTTGCAGCACTTCACGCAAGGCTGCATAAACCTTATCGCGGGAGGAGCGCTTTTCCATATCGATAAAATCCAAAATAATAATGCCGCCTAAATTACGGATGCGCAATTGGTAGCCGATCTCTTTGGCTGCCTCCAGATTAGTTTTTAAAATCGTGTCTTCTAGATTAGAACGCCCCACAAATTTACCGGTATTCACATCAATGGTGGTCAGGGCTTCAGTTTGATCGATGATAAGATAGCCACCGCTTTTAAGCCAAACTTTACTGCCTAGGGCGCGGTTGATTTCGGACTCGATTCCGTAATGATCAAACAGCGCTTCTTTGCCTCGATAATAGTGCACTTTGTCTTTAAGCTTGGGCATGTAGAGTTCGATAAAGCTCATAATTTTTTCGTACTCTTCTTTATCATCGATGAGAATTTTTTCGATATCATTACTAAAAGTATCGCGCACCAGTTTCAGTACGACGTCCAGCTCCGACTGAATCAGAGTGGGCCCGCGATTATTTTTGTATTTTTCTAAAGTGTCCTGCCAGGTCTTAACCAAGTATTCGATGTCTGTCTTGACCTGTTCTTCGGTCAGGGATTCGGCAGCGGTGCGCAGAATAATTCCGCCGTATTCCGGCTGATACTTTTTGACAATGGCTTTAAGGCGGCGGCGTTCGGTATCGTTGGAAATACGGCGCGAAATTCCGACTTTATTCCAAGTAGGCATGTACACAACCGAGCGCCCTGCTAAGCTGATATTGCTGGTCACCCGCGCCCCTTTGGTACCAATGGGCCCACGGGCAATCTGTACCATGACCTCTTGCCCGGGTTTGAGTAAGTTTTGGATTTGAGGGGCCTCTTTCCAGGACTTGCTATTTTTATTGTCCTCATCAGAGTCTTCTTCGAAATCACCTCCTAATTCGTCACGCACATCGCTGACATAAAGAAAGGAGGCTTTCTCTAAACCGATCTCCACAAAGGCGGCCTGCATTCCGGGCAAGACACGCTGCACCTTACCTTTGTAAATGTTGCCGGTGTAATCGACTTCGCTGGCACGCTCGTAATAAATTTCTTTGACCACTCCGTCCTGTAAATAGGCCACGCGTTTTTCTTTTGCATTGACGTTAACAACGAGTTCTTTCATAATTTTTCTTCTTTTTCTGCTCGGCTTTGTAAAGAAAGTGAAAAGATAGCCTTTTCATCAAGTCTTTATCAAACGCCCCCTGTCCCCCTCTTCATCTCAAGAGGGGGGACATGCTAATAGTATTTTTTAAAGATAAAGATGCTTAAGGGTTTGAATGAAAGTCATAAATGTCATTCCTTTTATTTACTTTGTAACATTGTCCCCCCTCTTGAGATGAAGAGGGGGACAGGGGGCGTTTGAATTTCAACTAAACCTAGCTTCTACTTTTCGGATGCGATTGTCTGGGGTCTTGTTTTGTTGAAACAACATTTCCAGAACTTCTGACGGGCGAACATTGGCACAACCGTCCTGGTATTTGGTGACCAATCTCAGTCGGTTGGGGGGCAAGGCCTCCAGCTCTTTGACAAGGGGACGAATATCCAGCACCCGATTTTTTTTCGGGTGCACCCTTGTCAGTTTAAGCTCTTGGCTTTGTAAAAACGTGAGCACTTGATCTTGTAGGTCTGGGCGATGGCTAGCTCCCTCCTGAAAAAACTCAATATCATAGCAGGTTTCTGCTATGCTTTGATTGATAGAGGGTGTTTTTAAATCCATGACCCAGGCTTCCAAAATTTGAATCCCTTGGGGCAACACGCGGTTCATTTTTTCCTGAAAGTCTTGGGCATCGATAGCCTGAGTGAGTTCTAAATCGACAAACTCAGCAATGCTCTCCATCCCTAATGACTGTGCAGGCCCCATGCTCATTTTGACATGGGGATTAAAACCTTGTGAAAACCCAACCGGCATCTTGGCTCGCGCGATGGCCCGTCTTAACAATTGCATCAAATCTAAATGACCAATATAAGCAGCTTCTCCTATTTTTGAATACCGCGCTCTCATTTTATTAATGGGTTTCAAATCTCTTTTGGTCAGTGTTTTTTCTCCCATGTTATCGACCGACTGACCTAAACTCTGTTTCTTTTCTTCTTTAAGAGGACGCCGCCTTGTGGAATGCGCTTCAACTGTTTGGTCCTCTTTTGAGTACTGGTAATTGATGTTTTTAACTTGGTGAAAATCACAGACTCCGCAATAAGTGCATTTTCCGGTGGAACAATCTTCGATGAAGGCAATTTCGCGAGCCGCTTCCCACTCTTTCCAAAGAAAATCTTTTTTCATCTGAACAAACAGGTGATCCCAGGGAAGTATTTCCTCTTTACAACGCTGCCGGGTGACATAAAAGTCTGGATCCACACCACTTTGTTCAAAGGCCTGTTGCCACAAATCAAATTTGAGGTATTCTTGCCATTCGTCAAAGCGACAACCTAATTGGTAGGCTTGCCAAAGTAACTGACTGAGCCGGCGGTCACCTCGGCTGAACACCCCTTCCAGATAACTCATCTCTACACCATGGTATTTAAATTGCAAACCCTTTTGCTTTAAGGCCCGAGCCAGCATGCCGTGTTTGTCTTTAACCTCTTGAATGGAAGGCTGTGGCTCCCATTGAAAAGGCGTAAAGGGTTTGGGGCAAAATGAAGAAACACTGACGTTAATTTGTGGAGAATGTGTATATTTTTTACCAATGGCCAAGGCCATTTTTGCTTCTTCGGCAATGCCCAAAAGGTCTTCCTCTGTTTCTAAAGGTAGGCCACACATGTAATAAAATTTGATGAGACGCCAGCCTTCTTTAAAAACATTTTCCACGGTTTGCATTAAATCGTTGCGCTCGTTACCCTTATTAATAATGCGTCGCATCCGCGGAGTCCCCGCCTCTGGCGCAATCGTAAAACCGGTCTTGCGTACGCGCTTAATCTGCTGAATCACCTCTGGGGTCAAGGTCTCGGTTCGCGTAGCAGGCAAGGAAATCGACACGCAGTCTTTTTCGTGTTCGTCAAACAAATCGTTGAGCAAAGGGCTGATAGGCTCGTAATCGCCCACGGACAGTGACAAGAGCGAGACTTCCTCCAGGCCGGTGTTTTTTAAAGACTCGGCAATAATTTTTTTGACCGTATCCGGAGAGCGCTGGCGCTCCGGCCGATAGATATAGCCGGCCTGACAAAAGCGGCAGCCGCGCACACAGCCGCGTTGAACCTCCACACCGACTCGGTCATGAATCACATTGATATTGGGCACAATCGGTGCTGTGGGATAGGCGGCCTGATCCAAATTAGTGACCGTGGCTTTTTTAACGCCCGTGTAGTCTTGGAGTTTAGCTTGAATGGCCTCAATGCGGCCATCGGAAAAATATTTCACTTCAAAAAATGAAGGCACATAAACGCCCTCTAATTGCGCCAACTCTTTGAGGAGTTCTTCGCGGCTTTGCTCCGAGCTTTTATAATGTAAAACCTTTTCGGCAATGGCCAGGATGAGTTCCTCCCCGTCTCCCACCACAATGGCGTCAAAAAAATCTGCGATGGGCTCCGGGTTAAAAGAGCTATTGCCTCCGCCCAAAATAATCGGGTCTTTTTTTGTGCGGTCTTTTTGCCAGACCGGAATCCCACCACGATCCAAAAGGGTCAAAATATTGGTATAAACCAATTCGTAAGGTAGAGTGATGCCGATTAAATCAAAGTGTTGAAGCGGCATGTGGTTTTCTAGTGAAAAAAGCGGAACTTTATGTTGAATCAGAGCCTGCTCCATATCAGGCAGGGGTGCATAAACGCGTTGCGCCCAAATATGTTTTTGCTCATTGAGAATTTGATACAAAATTTTGAGACCCACATGGCTTTCGCCCATCTCATAGGCATCGGGAAAAGCAAGCGCGACATTGAGCTGAATCTCCCTTGGATCTTTGTGGATGCTATTGACTTCGTTACCCAAATAGCGGGCCGGCTTTTCGACCTCTTTTATCAGTTGATGAAAGGCCTGTGCTGAGACCTGCCAGACAGGGGCATGAGGGTGCTTGTAAATTTTAGGGAGTGCGGCCATTTTCACCGTTATAATCGGAGTCCCCCGCCAGGTCAATAGGGCTCTTTTTTGCGCCTGTTTTTAAAAAATTTTTAAAGACACTTTAATTGATTTTTAAAAAGAGCCCGCGATTCGATTTAGCTATAAGTTGTTGATTTTTATATAGAATTTTTATGTTTTTCTATTTCAAAAAACGTCGTTTAACGACGTAACGACGTTTTTTGCTAAGTGCTTTTAAAGAGATAGCTTTATTTAAATATAAAAGGAATCGGTGTATTGGGGTCTAAAGAAGTCATGCCCTTTTCACCGGACTGGGCCCAACGCACAACAACGGATTTACAATGCATGACGCTTTCTCCAAACCACATTCCCTTGGCGCCTGTTGCATTGACTTCGATATTAATCAAAGCATCACCGCCTTTTTTAGCTGCCTTTTTTGCCATTTGCCGAACACAGGCCTCGTCGTCTCGGGCTTTTTCAGCAGTTTGACCTAAGACAATATAAGGTTGCGTGGCTTTATCGGTTGCGAATGTTTGGATGTCACGATAACTTTTTTTTGCCTGTGCAAAGGGGGCAAAGAAAAATAAAAGACAAAACGATAGTAAAACTTTTTTCATATAAAACTCCATTTTTAACCATTCATTTTAAATACCAGGAGGGTTGAAATATCTTTAAAACTTATAGGGTCCGATAAACCGTATACGTGCTAAAAATAAAAAAGTTCTGCAAGTAGAATATGACTATAGCGTTTTCATAAAATAAAACAAGAGTCAAATAACTTTACCCACATGGCCAAGTAAAACAAATACGAGCGCCTTGGGTATAAGCGGAATCGACCCAAATTTCTCCGCCAAAACCTTCGACAATTCTTTTGACAATCGCCAAGCCTAAACCACTTCCCGAAGGCTGGGCATGATTGCGAAAAAAAGCTCCAAAAATTTTATGATGGATTTCTTTAGGAATCCCTGGCCCATTGTCACTCACTGAAAATTGTAGACGTCGGGCTTGCTGTGTAATCTCAATCTTAATACTAACCGGATTTTTTGAAGTATATTTTAAAGAATTTTGCACTAGGTTAAGCAATACCTGTTTCAGCCTTCTCTCATAACCCAGAAAAGGACTGTCATAGCCTGTTAATTCAAGTTGTAATTCAGCATACTGAGGCAAAGCTAAAACAGCTCTCATGTCTTCTAATAGCTTTGCCATATCTATAGTTGTTTTTTTTTCTTTTGTGTGTCCAATGCGCAAATACGTTGCTAGATCCTGGACAAGGTTTTGAGCATGGTCCGCATTGACCTCTATTCTCTCGAGATAGTGATGTAAATCTTTTAGGCTTAAATCTTTCTTGCTTTTGATTAAAGTAATAAAGCCATTGATAGAAAGAAGGGGTGCCGAAAAATCATGAGAAATGGCGTCCACTAAAAAGCGAATTTCCTGATTGGCCGCTTCTAAACGGTTTTTTTGTTCGTAAAATCCTTTAGAGGTGTTGACATAATCCTTAAAGAGGTAAATCGCCATAGCAATGATACACAAGAATGAGCCGAATTCGATTAAGTAAATGAAGGTATAAACCTGTGCAGTTACCAAGACATCATTGATCGTGGTTAATAAAAAAATAATCGAAGCTGTGGGCAATAAAGTTCCAAAATGATCTTTAAAATAGGCCAAAAACCAATGGTAGCCTAAAATAACGAGATTGAATAAACCCCAAACCAAAAAAGCTTTTCCCAATAGCCCTTGAGAGGCTTCTAAAATTGAAAAAGAATATCCAAAAAAATGAAACTGCTTGGGGGCTAATTCGAAGGAAAGAAAAACTTCATCAATAAACACAAAAGGAAGAAAAAGTGCGCTCACTAAAGGCATGATAAAGTATAAATAATATGAGTTAAGCTTTAAAAACTGAACCGAGAAAAAATTAAAAAATACAAAAGTAGGAATTACGATAAAAAATTGCAACTTCTGCCAGAATAAGGCTGATCGAAATTGGTCAATGGAGTATAAATTAAAGGTCGCAAAAGCATACAAAGCTAAAGCAAAGGAAGTCAGGCCAAAGAAAAGGTGGCGTGCATTGATACTACCTTTTTGCCATGGCAGCTTAGAAAAAACAATGTACACCAAGCCATTCCACAAAAAAATTGTACAAAAAATTGCAGAAGGCAAAGAAACCAACTTAATTTCATTAGGCCAAATAGATTCGGGCATAAACAAAACTTTAAGGTCTAAAGTAAAAATTAATTATGTGCTGCATTATAGGCTTCAACTAACACGGCACGCAATGGAAACGAATAAATGCTATCACCTTGTGCTCCGCTAGAGTTGACAACGAAGGAAACCTGGTAACCATTGGGAAAGCTACAAATCGTTGAATGTCCATTGAGCAAATCGCCTCCATGACAATAACACAGCCCATCTTCTGTCTCTACATAACGTGAGTAGCCCAAGGCATTAATTTCTCCGCCCGATTGATTTGAAAGTTTTACATAGCCTACTGGATTTTCCATTAAAGCATACACGGATTGAGGAAAGATATTTTCTGTATACTTTATTGTCGCTAAAAGTTTTTGCAGACTAGAAGCATCCGTAACCCAACCTCCTGCCGAGCATTCGTCCGTATGGTCGCCCCCTTGATTTTCTCGTGGGGCAATACCGTCACCCGAAGTGGGGCTTGCATAGAGCCAAGCAAAATTGCCATCCCAAAAATCGCTATTATCACAAGAACCGACCATGTTGGCTGGCGGTAAAATTTCTGCGTAGGCATAGTCTGCATAAACTCCAGCCGCTACTTGATTGATGGCAATGTCGTATTCTGTATTAGGAAGAAATTGTAATAAGGCTTCAGCTAAATCCATGGCTTGTGGGTCTGTCAAATAAGCCACAACCATATGTTCCAAGATACCCGTTGCATTAGAATAATGCCGAAAACCCACACCTAAATCTGTTTCGGGACCGGCGGCTAAACGCTCGCTTAAATCACCGACGTTGTTGTCGATGATTTCTCCGGGCTTGT
>JAUHYS010000055.1 GCA_030426445.1 bacterium | reverse complement strand
GAAGGTTGAAAGTGGAGATGCCTATGTTGAGTTAAACCAAGGTTTAGAAGGCTTTTTACCTAAGAAAGAACTAGATGGATTAGTTCCTGAAATTGGTGAAGAAATCGAAGCAGAAGTCCGCTCTATAGATGATAAAGAGCGTCGTGTGATGCTGAGTATTCGCTTTTTCCATCGCTCAACGGAAAAACAAGCCTTAGAAGATTTTCGTGCTAAGCAAGGGGATTCAACAGCAACTTTATCAGATATACTTGATAAAAAGTAAGGAGGCATCAATCTTGAATAAAAAAGTGCTTTGGCTCATAGGTGGTGTTAGTTTTGTGCTTTTATCCATTTTTGTAGTCTCAGCATTGCTTATATTCTCTTTATTATTAAGTGGTTATTCAGATAATTTAGAAAGCCATGGAGACATTGCCTACATCGAAATTGTAGGTCCTATCATGGATTCCAAAGAAATCGTGTCTCAACTTGATAAAGTCGGTAAGAATAAGCATATTCGGGGTCTTCTCCTACGTATTGATTCGCCTGGCGGTGGAGTAGGTGCTTCTCAAGAAATCTATGAGGCTGTTTTAAGGGTCCGTCAAAAGAAAAAAGTTGTGGCTTCGATGGGTGGAGTTGCCGCATCAGGGGGCTATTATATAGCCATTGCTGCAGATAAGATAGTGGCTAACTCAGGGACCATCACAGGTAGCATTGGTGTGTTAATGGACCATGCTAATGTGGGTGAATTGCTTAAGTTCTTAAAAATTGATGCAAATATATTAACTGCAGGAAAAAATAAAGACATTGGCAGCCCTCTAAGGCCTCTTAGTGAAGACGACCGTCAACTCCTACAAAGTGTACTAGATGATTTACATAGTCAGTTTAAAGCAGCTGTTAAAAAGCAGAGAAAACTTAGCGACACTGAAATAGAACAAGTTGCAGATGGGCGTATCTTTACAGGTAGACAAGCTCAAAAGCTAAAACTTATTGACCAATTGGGTAATCAACAAGCTGCTATAGATGTATTAAAGGACTTAGCTAATATAGAAGGAGAACCTGACATCGTTCATCCGAAAAAGAAAACATTAAATATGCTTGACCTTCTTTTAGCTTCAGATTTAGAAAACAAACTAACAACCTTATTTTATACCTTTAGAGAAAATCGTTTGCTCTATATGTCAGAGGGGCTTTTGTTATGAATAAGAGCGATTTATTAGAAATTATTTCAAGTAAACTTGCAAACCTATCAAAAAAAGAAATCGACTTGATTGTGGATACTATTTTTCATAAAATGACAGATGCTTTAGTTCGCGATGAAAGAATCGAAATAAGAGGCTTTGGAAGTTTTGAGGTCAGAACACGACCTGCACGAGTGGGCCGCAATCCAAAAACTGGAGAAAAAGTTTTTGTTGGAACGCGTCGGGTACCTTTTTTTAAAGTGGGAAAAGAACTTAAGGAAAAAATTAATAGTTCAGCGCCCAGTACTGCCATTAAATCAGAACGGTCTCAATCACAAAAGGTTAGTGGTGCATGAAACAACATTGGGCACCCTGGAGAATGGCCTTTATCTTCGAAAAAAAAGACCAGGGGTGTATTTTTTGCTGCTTGCCAGCAGAAAAACGCAATGACCGTAAAAATTTAATACTCTACCGCGGTCGTCATTGTTTTATTATTCTCAATAAATACCCTTACAATAATGGACATCTCATGGTGATTCCTTACCGGCATACCAATGACCTTTCAAAGTTAAAGCAAACTGAATATGCTGAGATGCTTAAATTGAGCGCTGCAACAACAAAGGTATTAGAAACTTCTATGGGAGCTCAGGGTCATAATCTTGGTATGAACTTAGGAGCAGCCGGAGGGGCAGGTATTCGAGATCATTTACATCTTCACATCGTGCCCAGGTGGATAGGAGATACTAACTTTATGCCTATTTTGGCAGACACAAAAGTGTTGATAGAATACCTCGATGAGACCTATAATCGTTTAGCTCCTTTATTAAAAAAAATGCTAAAAAAATAAAAGTTGAATTTAACTATTGTGGAATTTAGCTAAACAGAGAGTTTAAAAATCTAATGGAGGTGGAGAGTCTTGTGGAGATTTATTAAGGTTTTCTTAGCGGCTATTGTTATTTTTATTATTGTTAATTTTTTCCTATCTAACTCAAGTCCGGGTGCAAATAGTTTGGCATCCTTAGTCAGTTTTAAGTTTAATCTACCCCCTTTTGGATCTTACGAATCGATCGATTTTCCAATTGGGTATCTTTTGATTTTGAGCTTTACCATCGGAATGCTCTTTAGTCTAGTAATCGGTGGTATTACAACCTGGAACAAGTCTAAAGAAATCAAAACACAAAATAAGCTTTTACGTGAGCTTGAGCACGAAATTGAAGAACTAAGAGATTCTTTAAGGAAAAAAAACCGAGAAAGAGAAGCTTATGCTTCTTTAGGGTCCAGTCAAAATCAATTGCCCCAAGATCCTGAAGTGAATTAAAATTTTAAAGGAGTGATAAATTACCATGAAAGCAGCTGGAAAAAATATTTTAGAACTGATCTTTAATACCTCCATGGTTAAAATCAGCCATTTGGTCTCTGATCAAGATGCAGAAATTTGGGCTAAATTAGAAAGTGAAAACCCTGGTGGGAGTGTGAAGGATCGTATTGCTCTTAATATGATTGTAGATGGGGAAAAAAAGGGTTTAGTTGAAAAGGGTACAGTTGTTATCGAACCGACGAGTGGGAATACAGGTATTGGGCTCGCTATGGTGTGTGCGGCTCGAGGTTATCGACTGATTTTAACCATGCCTGAAACCATGAGCCAAGAAAGAAAAAGCCTTTTAGTGGCTTTTGGTGCAGAATTAGTCCTAACCCCAGGGCCTAAGGGCATGCGCGGTGCCATTGATGAAGCGGATAAATTAGCTCAGCAGCATGAAAAAGTCTTTTTACCTCAACAGTTTAAAAATCCCGCTAATCCCGAAGTCCATCGACAAACAACAGCTAAGGAGATTATTTCGGCTTTAGGAGCTGTGCCTGATGTCTTTATTTCAGGTGTCGGTACTGGGGGAACTATTACGGGAGTGGGTGAAGTCTTTAAAAAAGAAAGGTCCGATGTTCGTATTGTAGCTGTTGAACCTTCTGAATCGCCCGTTCTCTCTGGGGGAAAACCTGGACCTCATCGTATTCAAGGGATTGGAGCGGGTTTCGTTCCAGAAATTCTAAATCGAGATATCATTGATGAAGTTGCCACGGTTTCCTATGAGGAAGCTAAAGTATTGAGTCAGGATTTAGCTAAAAAAGAAGGGGTTTTAGTAGGGATTTCTTCAGGTGCGGTGATGAAAGTAGCTATGGATTATGCTAAAAAACTTGGAAAATCTAAGCGGATAGCGACGGTTTTTCCAAGTTATGGAGAGCGGTATTTATCAACGGGTCTCTTTAATTCTCATTAAAACTTATCTGTTTTTTACATTGGGGCTTGTGCTAATCGCCGGGCTTTAATATATTCAACCCTATGAAAAATTCAGCAGGACAATTAGAAGTCGTGGTGGCCCGAAGTGCAGGAACCTGTTTTGGGGTAGAAGCTGCTATTGAATTGGCAGAGCAGCATCGACAGCCCATTTTAGGCCCCATTGTGCATAACCCTCAAATTGTCAATAATTTGGCAGAAAAAGGGATTCCTATTCTAGAGCGCTATCAAGATTTAGAAAAAGTAAATAACATGGGCTTCAAGGAAGTTGTGATTACGGCTCATGGATACCCTAAGGGTTTAAAGGAGAGTCTTAAACAAAAAGGGATTCAATTTCACGATGCGACTTGTCCTGTGTTGCTTAAGTGGGTTTATGGAAAAATTCGTACTTTTGAGGAAAAAGGTTTCCGTATTATTTTAGTCGGAAATCCCAATCACGCCGAAATTATTGCTTCCCGTAGTTATGGTAATGGTATCCAAGTCGTTTATTCAAAAGAGGATGTAGATAAATTGCCCGAATATTCAGGTAAAACGGTTGCGATTTGCCAAACGACCATTACAAAAGAAAAGTTTCAACAATTAGTGAATTATATCCGCGAGACAAAATACCCAGAAATGCGTGCGATTGATACACGTTGTAAACCCGTAAAAAATCAACAACAAGCTGTCGAAGATCTGGCGCAGTGGGTGGATGCCATACTCATTATTGGTGGGTTTAATTCAAGCAATACAACTAATCTCGCTAATTTAGCGAAAAAATATTTACCTAAACATACTTATCATATTGATTCTCCTGATCTGATTCAATCAGATTGGTTGCAAAATATTGAACACTTGGGAATTGGAGCGGGGACTTCCACTCCAAAGTCTCAAATTAATGATGTGCAGCAAAGGATTGCAGAAGTGTATTCTGGAAAGGTTGTCTTTCGTCGTGAAGGGAAAGCTGGGGAAATCCTCGATGGCGATTTTACTCCTGAGGATGAAGTTTAGCCGCTAAATTGGGAACTCTGTAAAATGACAAAACCACGCCCTTATGGACAATATTTTATTTTAGAAAAAATTGCTCAAGGAGGCATGGCTGAAATATTTAAGGGACTGACTTACGATTTTACGGGTTTAAAAAAATACATTGTTATCAAAAGAATCCTGCCTCATATTTCTGCAAACAAAGAATTCATTCAAATGCTCATAGATGAAGCCAAGATTGCTGTACGCTTGAGTCATGGCAACATCGCACAGACCTATGATTTGGGTAAAGTCGCCGAAGATTACTTTATTGTCATGGAGTATGTCGATGGCTTTACACTAAGTGAAATTTTTAAGCAGTCCTTACTCATTGGTCAAAGTATTCCCATAGAATTGAGTGCCTACCTCGTAGCTGAAGTCTGTAATGGATTAGACTATATTCATCGGCGGACAGATGAATCTGGTAAAGCACTCGGGATTATTCATTGCGATATTAGCCCTCAAAATGCGATTGTTTCCGAATCCGGTACGGTAAAAATTGTCGATTTTGGAGTTGCCAAAATAGCCATGAATATTTCCAGTCAGGAATCAGGCGTCTTAAAAGGAAAGTTTGCCTATATGTCGCCCGAACAAATGGAAGGAGACTACATTGACTGCAGAACAGATATTTTTTCTGCTGGGGTTGTTTTGTGGGAAATGTTAACGGGTAAAAGGCTCTTTAAAAGAAAGATAAAATCTGAAACGATACGTGCAGTTCAATTGATGCCCATAGAAGCCCCGAGTGTTTATCGAAAAGAGATCCCTCAGGAGTTAGACCAAATCGTTTTGAAAGCTCTTCAAAGAAATCCTAAGAAGCGTTATCGCTCAGCTTCAGATATGGCTTTAGCATTAACCAAATTCAACTTAAAACATTTCCCCCAGTTTAAACCTAGTTTGATTGGGGATTACTTAAGCAAGCTCTTCGAAGACAGTGATTTGACGGGAAAGTTTATTACTGAAAAAACTTTGAGTACTGTTAAAGGCTCTGAGAGGAGCGTTAAAAAAGATATCAAAATAGAAAACCCTGATGATACAGAAATCGTTGATCCAAAAGAGCTCGATTTTCATTCGGTTTTTGAAGATATTGATTTAGAAGATGTCAGTGAAGTGACTCAAGCCTTAAACATAGATAAAAAAGAGAGTTCTGAAAATAAAGAGAGTATACTTTCTGAAGAAGCAAAACAGAAAGGAGAAAGGGTACATCAGGTAGAAAAAACCGAAAAGCTTGAAACTAAGTGGTTATTATGGACTGTTCTTGTATTCCTTTTTGTAATAGTGATATATTTAGCTGTTATCTGGGTTGGTTTTTCTTAGGTATAGCATATCTAGAGAATTTTTTAGTGATAAAATAGCTATCCATAGATTGATTTTAATGAAAATCAATCTATAATTAAATTAAATAGTTAAGCGTTTACTCATAATATTATTCTTGACTATCGATTAGTTGTGGAGTGAGTAAATCACCAGGTTGATTAGATTAATAGCAGGACAAAGATTATTTTGAGGAGTCAAAAAAGTGAACCAAAACTTTAATGACGAAACTATTGTAACTCGTTTTGGACAACTTCAGGGCTTTGAGGAGCAACAGCCTTCTATCTTAGTGATGGGAGGTCCTGCGGTGGGTAAGCAAGTCATGTTGGACTCAGGGAAAACTGTCTGGGGTCGCGCTCGAGATGCAGATGTCTTTCTTGCGGACGAGTCTATTAGCCGTTATCAATTTATGATTGAGGTTAAAGGAAGGGTTGCGATTATTCGTGATCTTAATAGCACTAATGGAACTTATGTTAATGGCAATAAAATCGAAGAACATGTTCTTGAGTCCAATGATAAAATTCAAATAAGTTCTGCAACAGTCATGCGATTTTCTTATATTGACCCTATTGATAAAGATGCTCATCGCCGTATCTATGAGATGGCACTCTATGACCCTGCAACCCAAGCCCATACCAAACGCTATTTTTTAGATCATTTACTACACGAATTTGCACATTCCGACCGTAAAAAAAGACCCCTTTCTCTCATTATGTTTGACCTTGATCACTTCAAACATATTAATGATACTTATGGCCACCCGGCAGGTGATTACGTCTTACAACAAGTCTGTGAAATTGTACGACCCATGATTCGACTAGAAGATATTTTTTCGCGTTATGGTGGTGAGGAATTTGTTGTGTTAATGCGTGATTGTTCCGAAAAAGAGTCAAAAATGTTGGCTGAACGCATCCGTTGCAAGATAGAAGAAGCTAAATTAGTGTTCGAAGGAAAATCTATTCCGGTTACAGTGAGCTTGGGTGTTGCCAGCTTTCAAAAGAAAAATTTTTCTCGACCTGAAGAACTCATTAAAAGTGCAGACGAAGCCCTATATCATTCAAAAACGGGCGGCCGTAATCAGGTATCTTTGTGGGGAGAGTTTTAATATGGGCTCTTATGTCTTTACTTTTCTTGGTTTGAAGAATCTAATAAATCAATAAAGCTTTTAAGTTGGTGTCTTACTTTTTTAGTCTTAATAAGAAGATCTTCATTGTCATTTGATTTAGAGGTATTGGTTCTTCTCTCTGTATTTTTATAAGCATGAAAACACTTTTCTAGATCAAGTAATTCCTTGATGAGTTGGTTTGCTAAGTCTTTTTGGTTCTGATTGTTACTTTTGAAATTTTTTTTTCTTTGGGATAAATTCCTTTGATGCTTTGTCCAAACTCTTTTTAAAATCTTAGGAAGAGCTTGGAGTGCTTCGCGGGTTTTCACAATATAGTCTTCTGCTCCTGATTGAATTGACTTTGCTGCGGTTTCTTCATCTCCTTTTCCAGAAATGATAACAATTGGGGTGAGTGGTGCTATTTTATGTAAATTTTGAACATAATTTTCATTTTGGAAGCCTGGAATATAATAATCCGAAAGAATTAGGTCATAATGATTATTTTCTATTGAATCGATCGCTTTTTCAATTTTATTAACCGGGTCGATATGTAAATTTTCTAAATCCTGTTGAAGAACCTGTATAATTAATTCAGTATGGTCTTTATTATCTTCTATTAATAAAATTTTCTTCATAATATAAAGTTAATCATAAGTATTATTCTAGTCAAACACAATCCACCATTTAATTTATTGTAATAACTGAGTTATTTCTTAGATTGACGGTTTTAATTTAGCATGCTAACTATATTGAAAGTAACTTTCAAGGAAGACTGTAGAGATTTTGCTCATGGCACTAAATTTAATGGAAACTTTAAAAGGTTATCTTAAAGAAAAAGGTCTTAAACAAACCCGTCAGCGTGAAGTAATTGCCTCAACTTTTTTTAAAACAGATAAGCATATTGGCATCGAAGAATTATTAGAAAAGGTTAAAAATATCGAACCCTCTATTGGTTATGTGACCGTATACCGTACTTTACTACTCTTAAAAGAGTGTGGCCTTGCCCACCAGCGTAATTTCGGGGATGGTCAAAGCCTTTTTGAAAATGCAGGAGAGCATCACGATCATATGATATGTATCAAGTGCGGAAAAATAGTTGAGTTTGAAGACGATCGTATCGAAGCCCTTCAAGAAGAAGTTGCAAAAAATTATCATTTTAAAATTGTCAGTCACCGGCACGAAATATATGGCGCTTGTAGCTTTTGCCAAACGGAGTAATCTCAGTAAAAGGCTACAATTTGATAGGAAGAAATTATGACAGATTATGATTCTCATCCATTGCGTGAAAAGCTTGTTCCGCTCAATCTTTTTCATCGAGGAGATAAAGGAATTATCAAGGCATTAATAGGTCCAGAACCTTTACTTAAACGACTCATGGATTTAGGAGTGATAGAAGGAGAACAAGTGTTTGTTCTCCATGAGGCTCCTTTTGGTAAGGACCCCATTGCTGTTCAAGTGAGAGGAACTTTGCTTGCCCTTCGTCGTGTTGAAGCCAGTGCAGTTATTGTGCAAAAGGCCGAAAACTTGTGACACTTGCTCATTCATTACATGCTGCTAATCAAAGTGAGGCTTTGCCTTGCGTTGCATTGGTCGGTTTTCCTAATTCGGGTAAAACTTCACTCTTTAATACCTTAACAGGCTCTTCCCAGAGAGTAGGCAATTATCCTGGGGTCACAGTTGAAAAACGTGAAGGAAAATTTACTTTAGATGGATTAAACAAGATTCAAGTGATCGACCTTCCGGGTGCATATAGTCTTTCAGCTCATACTCCAGATGAGGCCATTACGCGTGATTTTTTACTTCAGCATTCGGTAGAAAGTCGCACTTTAATTATTTTGGTAGTCGATGCAACAAATTTGGAGCGCAACCTTAGCTTCGTACTTGAACTTCAGGAGCTCAATAAACCGATTTTGGTAGCTCTCAATATGAGTGATCTCGCTAAAAAAAGAGGTCTCGATTTAGACGAAGACTTACTTGAAAAAGAGCTCAAGCTTCCTGTGGTTTCAGTCGTTGCACCTAAAAAAAATGGAGTGCTTCCTCTATTAAAAAAACTAGCTGAGTTAATACCAAAAATTAACAAAAACGACTTTACTCCGTCTTATCAAAATGACGTTTCTGATTTAAAAACTCCAAAGGAAAAACTCAAAGCTCGCTACCAAAAGATTGACCAAATTTTACAAAAGGTGCAGCGTCAAAAGGTTCAGCCTGATCGATGGACTAGCAGGTTAGATAAAATTGCACTAAATCCATTTTTTGGAACCCTCATTCTAATGGGTTTATTATTTTTAACCTTTCAAGTAGTTTTTAGTTTTGCCAGTTATCCCATGGATTGGATTGATTCAGGACAAACTTGGTTACAACAACAGGTTAATGTTTATATTCCTGAAGGACCCCTTCAATCTTTTCTTACAGACGGTCTCATCGGTGGAGTCGGTGCGGTGGTGATTTTTTTACCTCAGATTATTTTATTATTTTTCTTATTACTTCTCTTAGAAGACTCTGGTTACATGAGTCGGGCGGCTTTTTTAATGGATCGCCATATGAGAAGGGTGGGATTGCACGGACGGGCATTTATTCCTTTACTTAGCTCCTTTGCTTGCGCCATTCCGGGAATTATGGCCACCCGAACCATCGAACACCAGCGGGATCGTCTCATTACGATTTTGATTGCCCCTTTAATGGCTTGTTCTGCTAGGCTGCCTGTTTATAGCTTACTCATTTTGGCCTTTATTCCAAATAAATCGATATGGGGTCCGATAGGTCTTCAAGGTTTAGTTATGTTTTTGCTTTATTTCGGTGGAATTTTAATGGCTTTGTTTGTTGCTTTGATTCTTAAAAAGTGGGCACTTAAAGCGCAAGAGCCGAGCTTATTATTAGAAATGCCAACTTATAAATGGCCACAACCCAAAAATGTGTTTCGAGGAACCTGGAACCGTGCCAAGATGTTTATCAAAAATGCAGGCACCATTATTTTATTTGCCTCTATGGTCATTTGGTTACTTTCTTATTTTCCTCGCCCTCCTGAAAACTTAGCAAAAGATGAAAGTCCCTTGTTGTATTCTTTTGCGGGTAAGATAGGTAAAACAATCGAACCTGCCATTGAACCACTGGGTTTCGATTGGACTATTGGAGTCGGCTTAGTTTCAGGAATTGCCGCTCGTGAGGTTATTGTTAGTACCTTAGGCACTATTTATTCTATTGAAGCGAGTCATGAAGGTGACTTAGAAAACAACTTAGCCAAATCTTTGCAACAACGATGGAGTCTAGCGACCGGTTTAAGTCTCCTTGTTTTTTTTATTTTTGCGATGCAATGTTTTTCAACACTTGCAGTTGCGAAGCGG
>JAUHYS010000323.1 GCA_030426445.1 bacterium | reverse complement strand
GGCATTCACTTCGTCATTATCCGCGTAGGTCATCAAAACAGGTTCGGCATTAAAGCCTACGGTATCCAAATATTCGGCAAACAATTCTTCGCGCTGTTGCAGCGTATCCTCATGCTTTTTGATCACGTTGTTGCGGTAGTCCTCCACGCTGCACGCGCAAAAAAATCCAAGACTTTTAAAATCTTCTTTCTCAATTTGATAGAGATAAAAACTGGGTGACTCATCTTTTTGAAATATATTTAAAGCCGCTTGATATATTTTTTGATGGGAGCTTTTATAGAAATCGTCAACGCGCAAAAAGTCTGCAATTTTAGTGATTGCAGAACCATCAACCAATAAAGCTCCCAGTAAGGAAGTTTCCGCATCTAAGGCCTGGGGAGGGAGACGCTCAGCTTTCTTTTGCGTCAAAACAGGCACACTCATGATTATTCTTTGGCTTGAATTTTAACTTTGACTGTTGCCTTCACATCGCTGTGCAACTTAATGGCAATTTCATAATCACCCAGTTCTTTAATAGGTGACTCTAGCTCAATCAGATGCCGGTCGATTTCGACTCCCGCTTCTGAAATCACGCGAGCTAGATCCATCTTGGTAACTGACCCATAAAGTTTTTCGTTTTCACCCACTTCAACCACGATTTGTAGGTCCAGGGCATTGAGTTTATCGGCCAAGCCTTGAGCTTCACCAACTTGTTTTGCCTTTTTGGCGGCAATCATGCGTTTTTGGGCTTCAATTAAATTGAGATTTTTAGAATTAGCGGTAAAGGCTTTTCCTTGAGGCAATAAATAATTACGTGCAAACCCGCCTTTGACTTTAACAATTTCTCCAGCATTGCCTAAACTTTTAATATCTTCTGCAAGAATGACTTCCATAAGAGACTCCTTTTATTCTTTTAGATAGCTTATTCTGCCTTGCTACTCACAGCGGCTTCTGCTTTTTCTTCTGTCGCAGCACTCTCGCCTGCCTCATCTCCAGAATCAAAATCTTCTCGTGGGCCTCGATGCCTGCGGGGTCCCCTTCTTTCGTGCTGTGAAGAATCATGGCTGTCTTCATCAGGGGCTGGTGGGGCTTCGACAGGGCTTGCGAGACGCTTTTCTGCATCTACTTTATCTTTTAATTTAACGGTCAATGCCCTTAAGACATTGTCATCGTATTTAAAAGTACGGTCGAGTTCTTCTAAATTATTGCCTAAGGATAAATATTGAAGATAAAAATACTGACCTTGCTTCAGTTTTTGAATTTCATAAGCAAATTTTCTCTTACCCCAACTGACGTGACAGAGAATGTGTCCGCTTGCTTTGCTAATGATTTTTTCGATTTTTTCCTGAAGACTTTTAATCGCTTCTTCGGGCAAATCAGATTTGAGTATGTAAATCGTTTCGTATTCACGCATAACCACTCCTTTTGGTCTTTTGATAAGGTCCCTAATATTAGGAACAAGAAGTTGTGAGTTTTCTTTTAAAGTTGAAAGTCCTGACTATTCACCATTTGTAGCATGGAGTCAACACCCTTTTTAAAATAACAATCAATCGCATCAGTGCTTTTTTCTTTGATTTTTGAGACTATTTCTTCTTCTGCAGAAGAAAACTTTGCCAAGACATAAGAACTGACATCATAGCCTTTTGGAGGGCGGCCAATGCCTAAACGCAAGCGACAAAATTTTTTGTGTCCCAAATGCTGAATAATGCTTTGTATTCCTCGATTCCCCGCTGCCCCGGCCGCATATTGCGCCTTAAAACGACCAAAAGGAAGGTCTAATTCGTCATGAATAACAAGTAAATCTGTGCTTTCTAGTTTTAAATAATTGACCCAAGCCTGAACGGACTCGCCACTTAAATTCATAAAGGTTTGCGGTTTAAGCAAAACCACTTTTTCTCCGGATTCCAAAAAATGCTCGGCATAAAGCCCTTTGAACTTCGCTTTGCTAACATTGACACCCCAGCCTTCTGCTAAAGCGTCGATAATAATAAAACCTAAATTATGTCGGGTTGCTTCGTATTTTTTTCCTGGATTTCCTAGGCCTATGAGCAGTTTTGTCATGGGTGGATATCACCAAAAAAATTCCACACTCATGGAAATGA
>JAUHYS010000054.1 GCA_030426445.1 bacterium | reverse complement strand
CAATAACCAGCTCATAAATATGTATTTTGGAAAAAAAAATACAGTTAAAGATGATCAGGGTGTTCCTCATATGGTCGATACTTTTTATCAAGGCGATAAAGAAATTAAACTAGACGCAATCAAAACTTCTGAAACAAAGGATGGTGTCATTCATTATAAAGGTATCATGACAGTCAAGACATCTGAAGGTACAGAGGAGCTTTCTTTTCTTGCACAGTGTGGGTGCTAAGAAGAAATACGTTTTGCTTTGCCTAGATTTAGCGGCAGCTCACCAAAGGCTTTCCATTCAAGGGTAAAATTGTCTATTCCATAATGATGTAATGCTGCTTCAATTTCTTTTTCGCTGTCCTTAAAATAAACTTGAAACTCTTTTGGGTTTAAACCTGGCATCAGCTCAACTTGAATTCTTAATGATTCCATTTCATTTTTGGGAAGAATGAGTTGATAACTTCCACCTACTTCTTTGGCTTGATACAAAATGCTTTCAATTTCGTAGGGGTGAAAACGTTTGAAGCCAATATTAAAGTGATCTTGGTATCTGCCTCTAATTTCTGTGAGTCGGGCAAGTGTTCTTCCACATTTGCAAGGAGCACAGGACATCCTGACTCGATCTCCTGTGCGGTAGCGTAAAACAGGCATTGCTTGCTTTGTAATAGCGCTAAGAACAAGTTCTCCCATTTCCCCTTCTCCTAAAACAAGTCCTGTTTTACAGTTGATAACTTCCGGATAAAAATGATCCTCATTTATGTGTAGTCCACTCCCAAGTGGACACTCATGAGCTACACCAGGCCCGATGACTTCACTGAGTCCATATGTATTCCAGACTTTGATTCCCCAGATTTCTTCAAGTTTTTTTTGGAACCCTAAACTATAAGACTCGCCACCAAAAATACCGACTTGAATGCCTAAATGTTGAGGCTCCAAACCCAGTTTTATGGCGGTTGAGGCTAAACTCATCGCACAAGAGGGTGTGCAAAGTAAAACTTGGCTTCCTAGTTCTTGAATAAGGCGAATTTGCTTTTCAAGATCGCAGCCTGATATTGGATGAACCATCGCTCCAATGAGTTGTGCTCCATATTGAAAACCAAGGCCCCCTGTAAAAAGTCCATATCCGTAAGCGTTGTGTAAAATTTGACCGGGTCTTATCCCCGAAGCCGTGAGACCTCGAGCAATTAAATCAGCCCAAAGTTTGAGATCCTGTTTGGAATAGGCTACTAGTGTAGCTTGTCCACTGCTTCCGGAAGAAGTATGTGTTTCTACGACTTGATCTAGGGGAATATTTAACATGCCATAAGGGTAATGATTTCGTAAGTCTTGTTTAGTCGTAAAAGGAATTTCTTCGATATGATGAAGTATATTTTGTCTAGGTAAAAAATGATTGAGTTTTTTTTGATAAAAGGGATTTTTTCTTACATTTTCTAGGCATTTTTCCCACGCCTTCCCCTGTTGATTCCTTAAATGAGTTACAGAGATGCACTCTTCTTGAAAGTTCCAAAAATAAGGCTCCCATGATTGAGAAAGGGGGTTGTTCAAATTAAGCTGCCCCTTTATTTTCTAACCATAAACTGTAATCATGATAAGCATGGTAGAGATCATCGATGTTTTTAGTGTCAAAACCTGAATAAGGGCTGCCATCAGACCCTGGGATTCTTTGGACTAACTCAATAAAAGTACCATGGGGTGAAGTAGGTGCAGTAAAAGTTTGGCATAATCGTGATTCTAAATGATCCTTGTATGTTAAAACTGGAGTCATAAAGTTCCACCCTAAACTTTTCAGCTCTTTCTGGAGAATTTCCATATCACTTTTTGGGTCAATGTTGTAAGCGACATGCTGCATACCTGCTCCATAGCGGCGAATAAACTCATTGATAGGAGATTCAGGGTCTTCGCTTATTGAAAGACCTGTCATGGTTGCCCATGGGAAACTTGGGGTTTGGCCACTAGTTAAGGCAATATGAATGGCAGGAAACTCCTCAGTTACCCATCGAGAGAGTTCACTAAAGCCCAGCATGGTCCAACGATTGATAAAATTTGTTTCGTTTTTATAAGAATCAACAAATGTGATATGATCAATATGCTGAATGGATTTAAAGATTTCGGACGAATGAGAGCCTCTTTCATCCCCTTTTAATGAACGAATATCTTGCATTTCTTCCTTACCCTTTTTAAGAGAAATGTTATTTTTATATTTAATTAAACTACCCTAGTCAGGATACATCCTATTTTAGGTATATTTGACGCAGTACTACATGGTATAAAAATAGTCACAAGTCAAGACTTTGGCTTTGAAAATGATTGAAAAAATTCTTGAGTCTAATCAGAAAAAAATCTATCATTTCATAACGGCTCTAAAATTTTAACTTTCTTGTTCAACGGTGGTTGAGTCTTTTAATCAAAAACAGTTTTTTGGAGGGTGTTTATGAAAAAAATGAGTATTAAATTAAAAGTCATTGGTCTGGCTTTTTGTCTCTTTGGTTTAAGTCTCAATATCGGCTCTTGTAGTGAACAAGAACTAGAATTTATTCCTGAAGAAGCTGCGATTAATGGCGGCTTTGAGACCTTATTATTAACGCTTCAGGCTTCAGGAAGAGATGTGACTTTACGTCAACTCGGTCCATACACTTTTTTTGCTCCTGTAAATGAAGTGTTTGAGGCCCTCCCTGCTGAACTTATCGAACAAATTCTATTAGCAGTTCCAGCTTTAAGGGCTATCCTAGACTATCATATTGTGTATGGTGATTATAATGCCGAGGATTTAGCGGCTATGTCAGGTACGACCTTGACTTCTCTTTTTGGAGAAAAATTACAAATCTCTGTAAATGGAGGTGTTGTATTTATCAATGATGCCCCGGTGGTGGTCCCAGATATTCCAGCAAGAAATGGCCGTATCCATGGTATAGGTGGTTTGTTGATTCCAAATGTTCCAGAGATACAGGCTTTATTACCGTAATTTCTGTTCATGTTTATTTTTAAATAATTTAGCTTTAAAGTTTTTAAAATCCTTCTTAATTTAAGAAGGATTTTTTTTCGGTCTATCATTTAGACTTTTTATTAAGCGTGATCTTAATCATGAATGTATTAAATTTCTTGTTTTAGTCTTGGTGATTTGTTACGGAGTCTTCTCATAAGTTCTTGCTTTTTAGTTTGTTTTTTGGTACGGCAATAGGTTGAGTCAAGGTAGGTATCTACCGATCATTATAAGTCTAAAATATAAAATAGTTTGGGTAAGAAATATGGCAGAAACGAGCAACTCGAGCTTAGCAGCAAGAGGTTCTGGAGCCTCCTCAATCAGTCCAGAAATCAACCCAGAAAAAAACAACCCAAACTTGACGCAACGCATTGAAAAGCAAGCTTCTTCTCCAAAAAATTTATCCTTTAATACGCAAGAAACTCAAGTTCAAGAAACGGCTCCTCTCAATGATCTCTTAAATACTTTAGGTGCCGACAAAGCACTCGAAACAGCAAAAAATGTTGCCCAAGCTCTTCAAGAACAAGCGCAAAAGGAAAAAGTCACTTCACAGGGTGGCAGCGAGGAGGTCTACGACTGTACTCGTGAGATTCAACTTCGTTTAAAAGCGATGACAGGTGACGCCTTTGATCGAGTTGCGCAGTTACAACAACTTTTTGAGGCCCATTTACAGTCCATTGACTTAGAGGGTTTTTCAGAAAAAGACCATATGCTTTGGCAGCGTTGCCTAGAAGATTTTTTATCTTTTAGCGAATCCATTCAAAGCGAAGTCCCGGTGGGCGAAGCCGAAGCCATTGCTTTATACCGCTTGCAAGCACGAATTCATCGTAAACTGGGTCGTTATGCCGCAGCTCAAGAAATCCTAGAAGAGATCGAGTTGTCTGTAGAAAAAAATGATGCTTCCACTGCTCAAGAAATTCATCAAGCGCAAGTGCTTCAAATCGAAAATTTTGAAGAAATCTCTTCCCAAAATGAAGGGCAGCAGGAGTTAGAAAAACAAGCAGCTAAGCAAGAAATAGATCTAAAAAATGTATTAAGTGCTTTGTGTGGTGGTCAATATAATCAAATAAGTGATACAGACTTTATAAGTTTAATGGCTTATGTCGAGCTTAGGCAGGACCTTTTAAAAGGCTACGAAAATTTGGGTATGAGCGCCGAAGCTTCTCAAGTCCGTCAAAAGCTCAAACCTATTTGGAATGCTTTAGTTTTACAAAATCAGTTTTACAGTAAAGAATTAAAAAAAGCCCATGAGTCAAAAAATGAAGAGCGTTTCGAAACCATCGCAGAGCTCAAACGTCGCAAACTTCTTTATTACGATACTGTCACAGTTAGTTTTGGCCTAGATAAAGCGCAAGGTGAAGAACGCTTTTTTGCGGCTCAAGTTTTATCCGAGTCCAGTCTTAGCTGGAAAAAGCTAAGCCGTGCGGAGCGCGAAAAACTAGAAGATGAGCGCCTTACTTTGGTCAAAGATTTACGCCATGAGTATCAAGAGTATCGCAAAGACTTGGATTCCTATCAGGAAGCCTTTGACCGAGCGGAGCAGCTTAAAAACGATGGGGAAAAACAACTTAGAAAAGCCAAAAGTTTAGCAAAACGCAAAAGCCCTAAAGCGCAAGCTTACCAGGTAGCGGCAATGGAGGCCTTTGACCGAGCGCGCAAGGAACTCAAACGTCTCGAAGATCGCGGTGCCGTCGAAGTCAAGAAATCTCTTGCGATCTCAGCCGCTAGATTAGAATTTGAACTCTGTGAATTTTTAGAAGACGAAGGCGGAAAAGTCGCCGCAAAATGGGCTTTAGCTGAGTTAGGTCAGGAACTTGATGAAGCCGAAGTTTATCGGGACGAATCTCTCGGTCGCATGTGGGAGCTTGAGGAAAAGCTCAGTTCGCTTGACTTAATAAAAATAGAAAAAGAAGAGCTTGAGCAACTTGTTAGTTTGCAAGAAGGTTTATTGACTCGGGCTTCACTTAAAGATCACGTACAAAAGTTAGAAACTGAGAATGGGACTATAAACAACTTAGAACAACGCAGTGAAGCCTGGAAACAAAAGCTCGAATACTTAAAAGCTCGCGAGGCCCTTGAAAAGGGCATTAAAGTTTACGAAAAGAATCGACTTTATAAAGAAGCAGAAGACGAGCGCGCTCAAGACTTATTTAAAAGTGTAAAAAGTCGCCTTCTCATTTTAGCAAACACTGCTGGAGAACCCAAAAACCCTCAATCAGAAATACATAGCGAGATTTATCTTCTCTTAGCTAAAACCGAATCTTTAATTGGAAATAGCGAAGACGAGCTTAAATACTTAAATAAAGCACAATATTATGCCCATGATTGGACCCGTGTTGAAGTCCGCGTGAAAGAATACCATCAAGTTAAAGAAGCGCGTGAAGCCAGTCAACGCCAGGTTGAGTCCTTAGCGAAAGAGCTTGATAAAGGCATGCAATCGACGATTGCAAAATTAAGGTCGGGTCAGTTTTCTCAAGTCGAAGACCGAGAGTTCGATGCCTATGTGCATTATGTCACTTTAATGCAAGATGCTTTAGGGGGCTATGAAGAACTAAGCATGGATAAGGATGCTACACGTTTACGACTTAGCCTAAAAGAGCATTGGAAATATCTCATTCAGCAAAATCAGCATTATGGTAATTTAATTAATGAGGTCAAAGGACGCAAAGTTTCGGAACGTTTGGAGGTCGAGGCCGAGCTTCGACGGCGTAAGCTAGCTATTTACGAAACTCTGCCTATCAGCCTTGGTTTAGAAGGGCGAAGTAAAGAGGATTTTGACTTTGCCGCAACCGTAGGTACTTACAGTAGTTTGTCTTGGTCTCATAAAGAAGGAAAAGATTTAGAGAAATTAAAAACAACTCGAGAGTCCATGCTTGAAGAGTTGCGTCTTAAATACGAACGCATTCCCGGACTTGATCAAAAGGCCATTGAGAAGGCGGGTCTTCAAAACTTTAGAGAAGAAATTACTTATATCGAATTTGGAAATCGTAGTGCCGAATTAGGCGACATCGAAGCGGTGGACTTCTATCGCACAGCGATTCAAAAACTCAAGCAACGCGAAAAAAGTACTCAAGACAATGTAGAAAAAATTCAGTCTTGTTTGTTAAGAGCCGATACACATTTAACCTTGAGTGAATTTTATCAAGCGGCAAATTCTCTCAAAGAGTCAGGTGAATTCTTTGATCAACTGAGTACAAGTGATAAAAAAGCTTTTGCTAAAAAGTTTGCTAAAAAGATTGAGGCGTCTCATAAAAAACTTTTTGAAAAAGCCCAGCGGCTTGAATCTGCAATTTTTCAACATTGGGATTATGGTGACCAACTCAAAGCCCTAGCTAGAGCTCAAAGGGCTTATGAGGGAATTCATAAGGCGATGCCCGATCCTGAAATTCAGCAAAAGCTTGCGGAACTTGCAAAGTGGAAAAACGAAATCAAAGAGGCTCAATCTAAGACCGAGCCTCCGGCCTTTAAAAAATATCGCCATGCGCTTCAGCTCAAACAATCCGGAAAAGCAGCACAGTATTACAAAGAACTTAAAAATATTTATCAGATGACCGTAGGAGCGAAAGACGAAAGTCTCAAACGTTTACATCAACTCGTCCAGTCCGAACTTTTTGCACATTGCTTTACAGAAATAGAGCAATTGCAAGTTTATGCAGAAATGCATCTTCAAGATTATTTGACGAGAGAATTCTTAGAAATAAAGGGAGAGTTTCGTTTCAACCATAGCGAAAAACGCAATCAAGAAATCTATAAAGATCTCGTTCATTGTTTTAAACAATTTAAAAAAATAGCTAAACAGGAAGCTTTATTTAGCACAAAAGAAATCATTGCCTGGATTAAAAAACAACAGGGAGATCCTAGATATGTGCGCCTCAATTTCATCTTAAATAATATCTCCCAACTCTGGCCGGATTATGCGGATGTCCTCTACGGGCGTAACCCATTGTTAAAAATGGCAACGAGTGGGCTTGCCTACCAAGAAAAAGACCGCATGCTCGCTTTAAAGCAAGCGGACAAAATTAATAAATCGGACGGAGTCATTGCTTGGCAGGAAAAGCTCTACGAGGGAGTCTTTTCAGCAGACCTTCAAAAGGCCATGGATCAAGTCCGTCAAGAATCCGGAGATTTTATTTACGAATCTGAAAGCCGCAATGCCTTAGCCCGGCAACGCGATATTGAGATCGAACTGGCTCGTATGGGGTCAGCTGCTGTCGAAGTCAAGTTTGGTTCGGGAGGCCCCAACCCTGCGCAATTGCAACAAATGGCACAAAAGTATGCACAAATGTGTGCCGAAGAAAGAATTAAACAACTTGCTTACCAGCGCTTAGAAAAATGGCGCTGTGAGGACAAACTCGATAGCAAAAGTTGTCAAGCTTGGGACCGTTATAAAAGCGTATCTGGATGTTTGGGTGGCTTTGATGCGCGTTGTAAGCGCATGCTTAAAGAACAACTTAAGATACTGACTGTGACGACTTTGCTTTCAGGTGGTGTTGGTTCTGTAGCCACGGGTACGATGGCGGGTGCTCGTGCAGCGTATACGGTTTCTAAAGGCGTCCAAACCATTAAAAAAGCAGCTAGCCTTAAAAGAGTCATGGACCGATCTAAGTTAGTACAACAATTTCGCAATAAATTTAAGCTTGGCAAAAAAGTGGCTCAAATGGATCTCAAGCAGGCCAAATTACTCAAAGCTCGGCAGCTTCGCGAAGCATTGCAAAATGGAAGCGAAGTCATCGATGACGTGACCATAATGCGTCATGGAGGCAATTGGTTGGGTTTCAATGGGGGGACTAACGAAATCATTGACGCAAAGCTGCGCAATCGCGAGATGAGTGTCTCCGGTTGGGCCATGGGCAGTGCAATGAACGTTGCGCAATACCTCCCGGGGCGCAGTTTGGGTGCAATCACTAAGGCGATTCACTGCACGCCGGCTGATATTCAAGCGATCCAAATTGCTGGAAACGGTGTCAAGGGCGCATTAGTAGCAGTGGCTGATAAGACGTCTCGTCGTTTGCTCTCCGAAGCGATTAATATCGGAGGGCAAACAGGCCTTGCGATTAGTAGTGGCTATGCCATTCAACGACTTCAAGGCACACAGCCCATGACGGGTGAGGAGTGGAAGCAATTTTTCATGGACACAGCGGTTTCGACGGTTTTTTCGGGAGCTTTAGAGCGTGGCGTTAATCATGGTCTTCGGGTGGGCGGAAAAAAATTCTTTAAGAAGAATTTATCTTGGACAGATTATGAACAAAAACAAGTCGATAGATTACGCCAACGCCAAATCGCTGCCTTAGAAATGGATGCGCGTCCTCATCTCTATGCGGACCATCTTCCAAATATGAGGGGAGGAAGGGGTCGGCCTTTGGACATCGAAGACGCAATTTTTCGTTTAAAAGATGCCGAGTTGCAAGAAGTCGTGCAACGTTCGGCGCGTTATGACGATCTCGACCGTCGTTTTAGTTCGCAAAATTATAGCGGGCGAGGGCGTCCTTTAAGCGAGCGTGAACTCACTACTTTGGCAAGAAGCCCCGAACGCAAAGCTGATTTCGAAAATCATTACCGTCGTGGAGCCAGTGCGCAAGATGCTTATCGCTTGTCGCGTAATCCATGGAGAGGTTCGCAAGACCAAGATCTTAGAGAAATTTTGGGCAAGCCTGGAAGAGTTTCAACACCCAGTGAACAAGAATACGAGTCTGCGAAAGCAAGTGGCTTACCTTATCGCCAAACCGCGCCAGATCCTTTTCCACGCAATACTCAAGTTGCAGCTTTAGAAGCTTTTTTTACGCGTCACTATGGCGTTGATGAAAATCAAGCCCGCCAAGTTAGCCAAGATTATTTAGATTATTATCAAGCTAAAAAAGGGACGCCTGAACAAGAGATTTTACCTGAATCAAAAGATCAAGCCGCTGAAGTCGCAAAAACAGCTAATGATGATGAGCCTCTCAAACTCGGAGATTACCTCGACCGCTGGCGCCAAGTTCAGCCACACCGCGAGGCCATTGACCACTTAGCGCGTAGCATCCAAGAGCGGGGCTCTTATGATGATGCGCAGGCTATTAATCTTGCTAAACAATACCACGCTTATGTTCGTCAATTGGATCAAAATGATCAAGCCGTCGGTTTGGATGTCTTTTTAAATCAAGGTAAAACTCAAGACTCTGAAGCAAAACAGACTGGGCCAAAAAATGACGCAAGTGATGACGCAGTCGCAGCGACACAGGCGCGTCAAGTCGATGAAAAACAAGGTAATTCTTCTACAAAAAATGACGCAATCTATGACGCAGTAGAGACTCCATGGGTGTCTGGCTTGGGTTCTTGGATGCGCTCGGTTGCGTCAAGTCGAGGGGGGATGATTGCCTTAGGAGTTGGGGCAATCATGTCTGTACCTGGGATTGCGCATGCCGGTCAAAAAATACAGGCGGGAGTTCAAACTGTAGCTAGTTCGGCCCCAGGTCTTTTGGCAACCGCGACTTCTCTTTCGGGGTCGATGACCGAAGTTGCTTTGGCCTTCGCAGGTGGGGCCTTTGGTGCTGCTGTCATTTTAAATAAAAATCGTCAGCAGCGACAAAAGTCTCGAGTTAAAGAGGCTGCTAAAATCCGTCGCCGGTCTCGCCGAGTTGTTTCCAAAGATGTGCAAACGGATAGTGATAAAAGAGGTAGCGAAAAAAATGGCTTTGAAGCTTTTGAAAGACAAGGGCGCTATGCAAAGCCCCTAGATATCGAAAAACCCGTAGCACAGATTCGTTCTTTAGAAGAAGGCATTGCTCGCGCTCAAGCCATGGGGGTGGATCAGCAATTAGTGGCGCATCTTCGTAAAGTAACGGCAGACCTTCAAGACTTTCCCGATTTACAAAAGCGATACTTAGCCCATGTGCAAAAGATTTTAGCTTTTCAAGAATCTTTTGGCCAAAAACTAGATGCCGTTTTAGAAAAATTTCCCGACCTTGATTATAGCTCTTTGGCAAAAACCCGTGAACGTTTTGATCAAGCCTTGGCAGGCATTGCCAAAGGCAATGGCCCCGAATACGCCGAAGCCCTTTTATTATCGCATCAACTCGATCAAATCGAACGGCGTTGCAAAACTTTGCAGGACTACGCTAAGCTCAGTGATGATGAGTTGATGTTGCTTAATATCCCTCCCCAAAACGAAAAAGCGATGATTGCAAATCCGCATGCCTATACATCGCAGGACGTCGAAAGTATTTTGAGTCATCCTTTACTCAAGCAGCGTGAGGCTGAAAATAAAGCGCTTCAAGA
>JAUHYS010000322.1 GCA_030426445.1 bacterium | reverse complement strand
TTCCCATTCAATTTTGATTCCTTTTTTGATTCGTGTGATTGATAGTGCTTTCATAATTAGCTTCCTACTTTAGTTCTGAAGAATTTTTAAAGTCCCAATGTTCTAATGGGTTCTTAAACTAAGCTTTTAGAGATTCCAAGGTGATTTTTTATCAAAATGATATCAGAACATTGATTTATTGTTTTTAAAATGGAATAGAAATTTCATGATAAAAAATCCGTCAACAAAAATAAATTTATGGGGAATAGGTGTTCTTTTTCTAATTTTACTTTCTTGTCAATATAAGTCCGCAGTTCTGTTACCCCAGAAGGAAATCGAAAGCGTTCCCATTCGTGATCATTACCTTGTATTAATACTTTTAGATGGCTCGCGTCCTCAAGAGATCGAAGCCGGTGTGGCTGCTGGTCGTTTGCCAACTTTCAAAAAGTTATTTTTTGAAGAAGGAGCCCGTTTTAAAAATGTGATTACAGCTTTTCCAACCGTTTCTAGCCCTTGTCATCAAGCTTTTATTTCGGGACTGTACCCTGGTCACCATGGAGTCCCTTCATTAGATTGGTACAGCCGGTCTCAGGATCTTTACACAGACTACCTTCAGCCTCATCATCTCCGTTATACCAATACTTTATTTTTTAATTTTCGCCAATTTTTAGAAAATAAAATTTATACAGATGAACCTCAGTTGATTTTTCGTGCGTTAAAGGGTCACCCCAGTCTAGCAGTTTTTGAACCGGCTAACTTTGGTGCAAAGTATTATTTTCCTCGATCCATACCCGCAGTGCCAGCCTACCATAGCTTTGTTGCTAAAAATCATGAACATTGGGATTTTGCTTCGGCAAAGTATGCTCTTAATTTAATAAAAAAACTACCCACTCAAGACTTGCCTCGCTTTTCGATGATTAATTTTTATGGAATGGATTTTACCACTCATTTTGAAAGAGCTCATTCAACTCGGGTTGCTGATTTATATATTTATTACGATCGTTTTTTAAAAGAGCTTTATAAAAATTTTGAAGAGCGGGGTCTTATCAAAAAAACTACCTTTGTGGTCATTAGCGATCATGGGCAGCATGATTTAGAAGCTGCTGTCGATTTACCTAAAATGCTACGCCGTGTCGGTTTTGATACCGGTCATTTAGATAAAAAAAATAGTCAGGTGGTTTGGGGAAATCATGCAACAGGGACAACTAATCTCTATTTTAAAACGAATGGTGACTGGAGGCAGCGGCCGAGTTATGCTGAATTAAAAAATTTTCCCCTTAATAATAAACCTGTTGATCTCATTAAGTCATTTCTTAAAGAACCTGATATTGAGGCTGTGATTACTCCCGAAGGACCCTGGTTGACTCATCTGCATTTTAAAACAGGTCATGCGATTATCAAGCGCCGATGGCAAAATAATCAATTTCTTTATGCTTATGAGCCTGACTCGGATACCGACCCTTTGGATTATCTAAAAAATCCTGTTATTCGCTCTTGGGTAGAAAAAAAACAGTTTATGGATGCAGAAGCATGGCTAGAACAAACTCATGACAAAGATATGCCTGATATTGTTGTAGCTGTTCCACAAATTTTTGACGACTACCGAGCGGGTGACATGTTTTTGATTACCGTCAAAGAAAAACAATTTAAGACAGATAAACCCAGTGGTCATGGTTCTCTTTATAAAGAAGACTTACGAGTCAACTTTATGTTGCATGGTCCAGATATTCAAGCAGGATTATACCCTTACGCCCGTAGCGTCGATGCTTATCCCACTTTTTTGGCTTTATTTGGCTTGAAGAGTTCGCACAGTATTGATGGCATTTTACGAAAGGAAGTTTTTAAATCCGAGTTTTTTAATTCCACAAAACTCCATCAAGAAAGAGTCGGGACTGAAACGGGCTTGGCAATGGAAGAGTTTGAAAATTTACTCAAACAAAAGATTCATCAAAGTGAATTAGAAGATGTTGAAAAATATAAACTGGAGCAACTTTTATATACGTTGGAAGAGTTTAAAAAAGACCGTGCCCAGTATGCCATGCCTTAAGCTTATGCCTTGGGGAGTGTAAAATAAAATTCAGCTCCCTTGCCAAGTTCACTAATGACTCCC
>JAUHYS010000053.1 GCA_030426445.1 bacterium | reverse complement strand
ATTAATATAAAATGGTGACTATAAATCACTTTATTTAATATAATTTAGATCAATCTGGATCGATAATGAGTCATAAAAAATATATTAAGCGCCTTATCAAAATAAAAGATTGGGTTGAAGACAACAAGGTGCTCATCCTTTATGGTCCCCGCCAAGTGGGAAAAACCACCTTGCTCAAAGCCTATCTTAATCCACAAAAATCGAAATACCTATATAAAACGGGAGACGATATTCCTTTTGCAAACGAGTTATCACAATGTGATTTAACTGTACTCAGAAATAAACTCTCTTCCTACTCTTTGATAGCCATTGACGAGGCGCAAAAAATCCCTCGTATTGGCAGGGCTCTTAAACTCATCGTTGATAATCTTCCTAACATCAAAGTGATTGTTACGGGATCTTCTTCTTTTGACCTGCTTAATCATACAGGTGAGGCCCTTACTGGCAGAAAAAAAACGATCACACTTTATCCGCTTGCCTTAAGTGAGGTCAGGGGCTTTTTTGATTCCTACGACTTTGAAAAACTCTTACCGCAATTTTTGATCTACGGCATGTATCCAGATGTTCTTTTGGCTAACTCGTCTCAACAAAAAGCAGAGCGTGTGACCGAGTTAGCGCATTCCTATTTGTTAAAAGATATTTTAGACTTTGATAAGGTTAAAAGCTCAAAGAAAATTTTTGATTTGTTACGTTTGTTGGCATTTCAGGTGGGTAGTCAAGTTTCTACCAATGAACTAGCCAATACTTTAGGTGTAGATAAAAATACGGTTGCGCATCATCTCGACCTTTTAGAAAAGTCTTTTGTACTCTTTCGTCTGGAGGGATTTTCTCGTAATCTCCGCAAGGAAGTCAGTAAAATGAGTAAGTACTATTTTTATGACTTAGGGATTCGCAATGCTTTGATCTCAAACTTTAATCCCATGGACCTACGAAACGACGCAGGACAACTTTGGGAAAACTTTATGCTGATAGAACGCATCAAAAGCCACACTTATCAAAAAATCCATAGCCAATATTACTTTTGGCGAACTTATGATAAAAAAGAAATCGACCTCATCGAAGAGCGCAACGGTAAGTTATTCGCTTACGAATTTAAATATAAAGCCTCAAAAAACAAAATCCCTAAAGACTGGATCAATACTTATCAAAACTCAGAATACCATGTGGTGACTCCACAAAATTACATACCGTTTTTAGATCTGGAGCTTTAGTCGGAATTGAAATGGCCTTAAGCGAAGACTACTTTTGTTTCTACTCGGGATGAACAAGAAGTAGCTGGATATGCCCATGTCATGGAAATTGTTTTTTTCCAGTCCTCGGAGAGTTGGTAAACCCACACTGAAGAACTTGAAGCGCTTCCCCGTCAAGTTAAACGGATTGTCATCGACGAAGTCCAAAAACTTCCTTTTTTATTCAACGAAGCTCAAAGGCAGTGAGGCCTTTTGTATTTATCGGGAGCCTCGCAAAAGAAAAGTCGGCAATGTACTTGTGACTCCGTGGCAAAACGCTTTGGAGGCTTTAGGACTCTAGTTCATTTCCTTCGTTAGGACTTTTCTTAACTCCGTCTGTAGTTCTGTATTCTTTCCACTATCTCTGTTGACACTCCGACTGGGCTCGGTTAGAGGTCAGTCAACGAAATTTCATCTATCTAACATAGGAAAAAACAATGAGTATTCGCATTGGTATTAATGGATTTGGTCGCATTGGTCGAGCTGTCTGTCGTTTAAGTGTTAAAGATCCAGAGATCGAAGTGGTGCAAATTAATGATCTGTCTCCTCCGGAGACCTTGGCTCACCTTTTGACTTACGATACAGTTCATGGGACCTTTCAAGGAGAGGTGGAGTCTGGAGAAGATTTCATTCTTATCAATGGAAAAAAAGTTTTATGTAGCCAGGGTGAGGAGCCTAAGGCCATCGACTGGGGCAAGAGCCAAGTAGATTTTGTTTTAGAATGTACGGGCCGTTTTCGTGACCGCCAACACTGTGAAGATCATTTAAGTTCCGGTCCCAAACGGGTAGTCGTCAGTGCACCAGGCAAGGACAGTGATGTGACGCTCGTTTATGGTATTAATCACACGATGTATGATCCAGAAAGGCATGTTTTGGTTTCTAATGCCTCCTGTACGACAAATTGTTTAGCCCCTGTAGCCATGGTTTTGGATGAAAACTTTAAAATCAGCAAAGGTTTTATGACCACGGTGCACAGTTATACCAATGACCAGCGCTTGATTTGTGCTTCCCATAAGGATTTACGCCGTACCCGAGCGGCTGCTCTCAATCAGATTCCCACAACAACAGGAGCGACCAAGGCATTGGGCTTGGTGATGCCTCAGCTTAAGGGCAAGATCGATGGTATCGCCATTCGTGTTCCCACTCCCAACGTTTCATTAATTGACTTGGTGGTACAGGTAGAAAAAAACACTAGCATTCAAGAGGTCAATCAGTGTTTTCAGGAAGCAACACGCAGTTCGCTCAAAGGGATTCTGGACTACTGTGAAGCGCCGCTGGTGAGTGGAGATTTTAATGGTTCTCAATTTTCGGCAGTCATTGATGCCCTTTCTACCAATGTGATGGAAGGTAATTTAGTCAAGGTTTTAGCCTGGTATGATAATGAAACTGCTTTTAGTCAACGGATGATTGACCTGACTAAGTATATCGCAGGCTACTAAAAGTTTTGATAGGTTCCAACATGCTACCCACTTGTGAAACTCTCCATTTAGAAAATAAACGCGTTTTTTTGCGGGTGGACTTTAATGTGCCCCTGGATAAAAATGGCAAGATTTTAGACGATACCCGTATTTTAGCTTCTCTCCCCACGATAAAATTTATTTTACAAAAAAAAGGTAAACTGATTCTTGCTTCGCATTTAGGGCGACCTAAAGGGCAGGTCAATCCGAGATACAGTTTACTTCCTGTCGCGGAGCATTTGGCAGAACTTCTTAATAAAGAGGTGATTTTTCCTGAAGAATTTTTGGGGGATGGCCTGCGTAAGCTGGTATTAGACCTCAAGGAAAACCAAATCTTATTTTTAGAAAATTTACGTTTTCATCCCGGGGAAGAAGCCAATGATCCGGAGTTTTCTAAAAAACTCGCCAGCCTTTGCGATGTCTATATCAACGATGCCTTTGGGACCCTGCACCGTGCGCATGCATCGACTGTGGGGATGTTGGCTTATGTTCCTGAAAAAGCGGCGGGATACCTGGTGCAAAAAGAGGTCAAGTTTTTAAGCCAGTTATTAAATAATCCCCCCAAACCCTTTGTCGCGATCTTGGGAGGCGCCAAGGTTTCGGATAAAATAGGTATTATTGAGGCCCTGCTAAAAAAAGTTGACGCCTTGCTTATTGGGGGTGCCATGGCCTATACTTTTTTAAGTGCCTTGGGTCTAAGAGTGGGGACTTCTTTGCTAGAAAGAGAAAAATTAAATCAGGCTAGTAAACTCTTAGAAAAAGCTAGGCTGAAAGGAGTTTCCTTGATTTTGCCCCAAGACCATTTGGTGGCAAGAAGTTTATCAGCAAAAAGTGAACATCGCGTCACTTTGGGAAGAGAAATTACCGGAGACTGGATGGGAGTGGACATTGGGCCCAAAACTTTAGAGGAGTTTAAAAGCAGCTTGCAAAAAGCCCAGACGGTTTTTTGGAATGGCCCGGTAGGGGCCTTTGAGATCGCAGATTTTGCGCAAGGTAGCCTTGGATTGGCAAAATTATTGGGAGAACTTCAAGCGACGACAGTTGTGGGCGGAGGGGACTCTCTCGCGGCAGTTAAAATGGCAAATGTGGAAAACAAGATTTCCCATCTTTCAACAGGAGGTGGTGCGAGTTTGGAGTTTTTAGAAGCTAAAAAATTACCTGGATTGGCTGCCTTAGAGGAATAATTTTTGTTTTCCATCTCGTGGATAATACGCTAAGGTTAAATTATGGATAAAGAAATGCGACAACCCTTGATCGTGGGGAACTGGAAAATGAATGGCGGGCTTTCCGATTCCATTCGTCTCGTCACTAATTTAAAAAATCAGTTGAACGAAAAAAATCAGGTCGAAGTGGTGGTGGCGCCTCCTTTTACCTCTTTGCATTCGGTTTCGATTGCTATATCCGAAACAAAGATTCGACTTGCTGGTCAAAATATGTTTTGGGAAGAATCGGGTGCCTATACAGGTGAGATTTCAGGCCTTTTTTTAAAAGAATCGGGTTGTGATTTTGTGATCTTGGGTCATTCGGAAAGGCGCCAATTTTTTAAAGAAAGCGATGAGCAAATTAACCTTAAAGTTCAGGCGGCCTGTAAAAGTGAGTTGATCCCCATACTTTGTATTGGAGAAAAACTCAAAGAACGCCAAGCTAAAGAAACGCTTAATGTAGTTGAAAAACAACTCAAGATTGGGTTAAAGGATTTAGCCATTCACGATTTTGAAACTATCGTGATCGCTTATGAACCTGTTTGGGCCATTGGGACGGGTGAAACCCCTCAAACAGAACAAATAGAAGAAGTGCATCATTTTATTCGCGGTTGGTTAAAGCGTTATTTTGATGCCCCCACGGCTAATATGACAAGGCTGCTTTATGGAGGTTCGGTTCAACCCGAAAATGCTGCGAGTCTCATGCAAATTGACGAAGTCGACGGTTTATTAGTGGGTGGAGCTTCTTTACATACAGAAGATTTTATCAAGATTATTCATTTTGAGGAGAACAGATAAGTGGAAAACATTATCTTAATCGTACATTTTGTGGTTTGTGCCATATTGGTTGTTGTTATTTTATTGCAAGCCGGTAAAGGTGCCGATATGGGGGCCGTCTTTGGCGGAGGTTCGGGAACCGTTTTTGGAAACCGTGGGGCGGCAACTTTTTTGGGTAAACTCACCACGGGTCTTGCGATCGCTTTTATGATGACCTCTCTTTCTTTAGCCTATTATAAAATGACTCCAAAGGCTTCAGTGACAGAAACAGCTAATCAGACAGCAGGAGAGACAAGCAAAGCAACAGGCAGCGAAGAAGCGACAGGACAGGCTCAGCCCGATCAGCCAAAACCGGAAGCAGCCACGCCAGGGGCTTCTGAAGAAGGCGCTAAAACAGAAGAGGTCGCGCCTGCTGAGGCAGCAGATACAAACTCCGATGCAGCTGAGATGGGTGCAGAGGCAACAGGCGAAACAAACTCACCTTAATTTTTTAGTCATTCATTTTAAGTGATTTAGTCGCGGTGGTGGAATTGGTAGACACGCAGGTTTGAGGGACCTGTGGAGCAATCTGTGGGGGTTCGAGTCCCCCCCGCGACATTTTTTTATCTATAATGTTGTCCCACCCAAATCGCGAAGGTGTTAGAAGCCGCATGAAATAAGGCTGAACTGGTAACCGTGCCGGTTTTTTCTTTTAACCAGCCAAAGGCTATTCCCGGAAAAAAAATTGCAAAATGCCACCATTGCAAGGCAATCAAGCTGTGAGACAAAGCAAACAATAAAGCGGTGATCCACAGACCATGGCCAAAGTTGGCACCAAAAAGTTTGAAAGGGCGGCCATAAATTTTATTGAGTTGTTCTTGAAGGTAGCCACGAAAGAAAAATTCTTCGGGAAGAGCGATAAAAAAGAGGTGTAAAAAAAAGATTCCCTGTATTGAAATATTTCTAGCCCCAACACCAATATAATGACGTCTAAAAACAAGATCTTGAAAATAATGATTGAGCCACGCCAGTAAAGGGAAAACAGCGATGGCAAGAACGCAAAACCAAAAAAGACTCGATAAAAATGAAGTCAGTTTATAGTCAAAGAATGAAATGTTTTTTTTATCCAAGCGGATTAATATCAAGAGGGGGACATAAATTAAAAGGACGGAGCCGAAGCTCCAACTTTTAGTAGGGTAGGGGAGTAAACTAAAATGATAGGCTGCTTTAAAAACTAAAAAGATCGAGATAAATAGATAGCAGCTACGAAGCGATTTTTTTTTATTGGGCCAATACAGAATAAAAAGAGTGCTCAAAAAAAGAAAGGTCGCAGTGAGTTCTAAATTAAATGTTTTAAAGAGAGGCCAGCGTTGGAGTTCTTGAATAAGTCCCACACCTATAATGACGGCAAACCATTTCCATAGGAGATCCTCGATCAACTTTTGCTTCGTTTTTTTTTCTGCCATGATTTCTTCTGTCATGTTGTGGAAGCGTCTGAAGTTTTTTGAGCGATGGGGAAGCGTTTTTTAAAATAAAAATATAAAAAGACACATAAAATGAGATAAAGGCTTCCCACGATTTGCCCGGTGGAAACCGTGTTATTAAAATAAAGTCCGCGGTCGGCGTCGGCACGAAGAAACTCGATGCTGGTTCGAAACACGCCGTAAAAAAATAAAAAGCACACCATCACCTGACCACGAAAGGTTTGAATCCGTTTGACCCCCAAACAAATCAGAAAAATTAGCAAGCCATAAAACATACTATAAATTTGGGTGGGCCAGCGATTGGCATGGTGCATGTGGATGTAAAGCATGTATTCCCATTGATCAAAAGGGCTGGGTTTGCCATAGCAGCAGCCTGCCAGTAGACAACCCAGACGCACAAAAATAATCACAAAGGGACCGCCAAAAAGACAAAGGTGGTCGAGGTACTGTAAAATATTAAGTCGGTGTTTTTTTAAATAGATGACCCAACTAAGAGCCAAGCCCATAAAGGCCCCATGGCTGGCCCAGCCGCCATTCCAGACCTGAAGAATCCGTATGGGGTTATCAAAATAATAATAAGACTGGATGCCTTTGTTGAGGAGTTCCGGATCGTAAGGCAGTTCCACAAAGACATGAAATAAGCGCCCGCCAATCAAGGCCCCGATGGTTCCATATATGGCTAAATCCAGGACTGCGTTTTTGGAGAGCCCATAGCGGGCCGCTGTTTTATATGCCACCGTTCCTGCTACCAGGGCAGCGACGAGCATCATCAGCTCGAAGCTATTGATGACGAAAATCGTGTCTTTAAAAAAAGTTGGATGCATTTTTTATGTCTCGCTTTTTTCTTCTTCGTAATGACCAAAGAGTATTAGCATGGCCAAATAAATGGCCCCGCAAGAAATCGCAATGTCCGCAACATTAAAAGATGGCCAGGAAAGCTTAAGCGCGTAGGCCCAATCTCCCCAGCCAAGATTCACAATTTTATCTCTCCAATGAAAATGCAAAAAGTCCACGACGTTGCCGCGGTACATGCGGTCGGTCATGTTGCCGAGGGCGCCTCCCATGATGAGTGCGATGGGTATCTGAATTTTTCTCTCATGACTTTGGCTTTTTTGATACATGAGCCCCATTAAAATAATGGCCACGAAAGTAATGCTATAAAAAAACCAAAGCTTACTTTGGGAATTCCAATTAGCGAACATCCCAAAAGCAATGCCTGGGTTGCGGACATGGGTGATTTCGAAGAAGCCTTGAATGACGGGTATTTCCTCATAGCGTTTCAGGTTTTTAACGATCCAAAATTTGCTCAAGTGGTCCAGAAACAAAACAAGGGGAGTGATGATAAAGAGGGGGAGATATTTTTTCATGATGTTTTGATTTCCTCGATGACTTGATGGCAGCGTTGACAAAGTTTTGTGGAGTCGTCATGTTGCCCGACGGTAGTGGAGCGCATCCAGCAGCGTTCGCACTTTTCGCCTTCTGCATTGACGACACGAATTTTGAGTCCAGGAATTTGCTCCGAACTAAAAGTAGCGTCTTTGACTTCGTATTCCACCACGGCTTGTGAGACAATCCAGCAGTCAGCCCAAAAGCTTGCGTACTTTTGTAAAAACTTTTGCCAGTTTTCATCTTCCGCACAAATCCGAACTTGAGCATCCAGCGGGTGGCCGATGAGTTTATTGCGGCGTGCTTCTTCCAGGGCCTTGAGCACCTCTTTGCGAAGCTCTATGATCTTGGCAAAGTTTTTTTCTAGGTCTTCGTTAATGTTGTTTTGTTCAAGCTTGGGAAAGCTTTCTAAAAAAACCGAGCCTCCCGAGTTTGTGGATTCACCGGTCTGGGGTAAAAACTGATAAACTTCTTCAGCGGTAAAAGAAAGCACCGGCGCCATCATCGGCAAAAGAGCTGTAATGATTTCAAAAAGCGTGGACTGAGCGGCACGGCGTTTTTGTCCTTTAGAATTTTCGCAATAAAGACGGTCTTTTAAAATATCCAAATAAAAAGAACTGAGTGTCACCGTGCAATAATGATTGAGCGCGTGGTAGATCACATGGAACTCATAGTTTTCGTAAGCCTCTGTCATTTTTTTGATCAGCTTTTGCAGATCGCTGACAGCCCAGCGGTCGATCTCGGGACGTGAGGCCAAATCCACCGTATCTTTTTGCGGGTCAAAATCATAGAGGTTGCCCAAAAGAAAACGGCAGGTGTTGCGGATCTTGCGATAAGTCTCTTTGAGTCGGTCTAAAATCTCGTTAGAGATCCGAATATCATTGCGGTAGTCTTCGGCCGCGACCCACAGGCGCAAAATTTCTGCGCCGGTGGTCTTGAGATATTTATCCGGCGGTGTATAATTTTTTGCGGACTTGGAATATTTTTTTCCGTTGCCGTCCACCACAAAACCATGCGTCAATACCGCTTGATACGGAGCGGTGTTGCGGCTGCCAATCGCGGTGAGTAAACTAGAATGAAACCAACCTCGGTGCTGATCACTGCCTTCTAAGTAAAGGTCTGCAGGAAAAGATAAGTTAGCTTTGTTTTCTAAAACCGCGGCGTAAGAAACTCCGGAGTCAAACCACACATCCAAAATATCTTTTTCTTTTTCAAAGTTTTCTTTGCTTTTATCTTTGCCACAGTGCGGACATTTAAAATCTTGGGGAAGCAGTTCTTCAGCCGAATATTTAAAATAGGCGTCGGCACCCTCGGATTCAAAGCGTTTGGCAATGCTGTCGATCACGTCTCCGTCCAAAATACTTTGTTTACAAGCCCGGCAGCTAAAACCCATGATGGGTACACCCCAAGCGCGTTGACGACTGATGCACCAATCCGGTCGGTTTTCCACCATGCCATAAATGCGTTCGCGTCCCCAATGCGGAATCCATTGCGTGCGCCGAATCGCATCCAGGGCTTTATTGCGCAGGTCACCGGCCTCCATAGAAATAAAATATTGCGGAGTAGAACGGAAGATCACCGGAGTCTTGCTGCGCCAGCAATGCGGATAGCTGTGTTTGATTTCTTCCACTTTTAAAAGTGCGTTTTGCTTTCTTAAAATATCGATAATTTTTTCGTTGGCCTTAAAAACGTATTCGCCCGCTAATTCGGGCACGCCGACTTCTTCGGTAAAACAACCGCGGCCATCCACTGGATTGAGTACAGGGAGCTGATATTTTTTCCCGGCCTCGTAATCCTCCTGACCATGGCCCGGAGCCGTGTGCACAATGCCCGTTCCCGATTCTAAAGTGACGTGGTCTCCTAAAATCAATAATGACTTGCGATCCAAAAAGGGGTGTTGGGCTTGCTGGCCTTCCAGTTGAGTAGCCGGCAAATGCGCTAAAATTTTTTCTTCCTGAAAATTTAAAGTGTGACGAAGCGTTTCTAAAAGACCTTCGGCCACGATGTAGACCTCGTCTCCCATATCGAGAGCAACGTAGCTGTATTTTTGATTAAAGGCCAGTGCCACATTGGCAGGTAGGGTCCAAGGTGTCGTGGTCCAGATGATGAAATAAACATTGCGGCCTTGTAGGGCAGGGTCCAGCTTACCAAGATCTTGGTCACTGCGAAACTTGACGTAAATCGAAGGCGAAATGTGGTCTTCGTATTCGACCTCGGCCTCGGCCAAAGCGGTTTGACACTTGGTGGACCAATGAACTGGTTTGGAGCCTTTATAAACCAGGCCTGCCTTGACCAACTTGGCCAGCTCACGGGCGATCGTTGCTTCGTAGCTGTAGTTCATGGTGAGATAGGGCTGCTCCCAATCGGCAAAGATGCCCAGTCTTTTAAATTCGTCCCGTTGAATATCCACAAAGCTTTGCGCGTATTCGCGACACTTTTGCCTAAAATCAATTTCAGAAAGTCGTTCTTTGAGTTTCTTTTCGACTTGATGTTCGATCGGCAAACCATGGCAGTCCCAGCCCGGAGTGAATTGAGCCTGAAAACCCGCAGCGTTTTTGTATTTGATACAAATGTCTTTAATGACTTTATTAAGAATATGGCCAAAGTGAATATTGCCATTGGCATAGGGAGGCCCGTCGTGCAGCACAAACTTGGGAGCGTCTTGGTTTTTTTCTAAGACCTTTTGATAAATTTTTTGTTCTTCCCACTTTTGAAGTCTCTCGGGCTCGCGCTGGGGGAGGTTGGCCTTCATGGAAAATTCGGTTTGGGGAAGATTGAGTGTGTCTTTATAGTCCA
>JAUHYS010000321.1 GCA_030426445.1 bacterium | reverse complement strand
TACCCGTCTTAGATATTGCATTACTCTTTTCCTTCATATGGTTCTGAAAAACAAAGTCTGGAAGCAATAGCAAAAAAACTAAAAAGATGGTGGAAAAAAAGAAGTGTTTTTTCCAAATGATCGAGTCAATTTGGAAGAAAGAAAAAGTGGTGGTAATCGTCTTTTCATAAATCTGGAGTATGATTTGTTTCCTAGCTAATTACTTTTTAAATATCAATGCCCCCCTCTTAATTAATTGCGCTTAAAAAATTAAGAAGATTACTCATTATAAAGTTGGAAAGATACAAATACCAAAGAGTGTACTTTCCTAAAAAGGTCCATGTAGCCAACTAGGTCATTTATTATTTTCAGAGTTTATCCAATTATAAAACTAATAAGAATAACCTAAGTATTAAAAGATAATGGAAGTTTTGAAGCAACTTCGTCCAAGTTTCTCAACAGAATGATAGAAAAAGTAAAGTGGTCTAATCCAAGGAAATGCTTGCCATTGACTTCTTATCGATGGGGTAAATTTTTAAAGTCATCCAAGCAGGCATTATTTTTTATGATCACAAAAAGTTCTTTGTTTAATTGAGAATTAAACAGGTAGCTATTTTTAACCAAATCTTTATTGGTCTGTTTTTTAAAGTCAATAATTGGGAATATATCCAATTTAGTCACAAATAGCTTTTTGCTGTCAAATCCCATAAATGGGATTGAGGAAATTAATATGTTAAATTTTCAGCACACTACACTCATTACCTATCTCCCTCTCCGCTTTTTTTAAACAAAAAAAAGGCTCCGAAAGTGACCTGGTCAATATCCCGCCGTCTATAAAGTATATGATTTGATAAAAATTGTTGATTTTATTTAACCTACCGCTCACCGTTTTTCTTATGGCCAAAGAAATCGGTTTTTTCGGTAAAAAAGGTGAAGTAGAAACCGGGAGTCGTTCCTTACATTTTCATGACAATTGACACTCCTCTATGACATCCTTATCTAAACTATCTAATTTCGTACCATGACAACTAAAAACGATTTTTCCCATAGATTCGAAGGCCACAATACCTCTGGCACGATTATTTCAACCGATATATCTATTCGCTCCCTCTTAAACACTGTAAAAAAAACAGGAAAAATTCCCTCTCATAAAAATACACTAAAGGAAACCATCCACTCCGAACTCGTAATGCGCTGTATGGTGCTGATGGGATAGTTAGCACACTTGCATAAAAAAAGGTGTCTGACCCGGCCGGGTCAGACACCTTTTTTTATTTATATTCATGCCACTATTTTTCCTTAGCCAACATAAAACTCAAATCACATGAAGAAACTCATCCTTCTAATTGTTATGATCTGGGGCGGACTGACCTACGCCCAGGAAAAAATTACGCTCAAAAACATCTGGGAGCTGCCCAATGTTTCCAGCCCGGTCGTTTCGCCAGACGGGAATCTGGTTTTATACAACCTCATCCTAACCGACCTGGAGAACAACACGGGCCACTCCACCCTATATCTTTTGAATGTTCAAACCAATCAAAGAATGGAACTAACGAGAGGAGTGAGCGACCCCAAATGGTCGCCCAACGGCAACCAGGTTGCTTACCGAAAAGCCGGCTCCCTATACGTAGCTGATTTTTCCCAAAAAGGAAAAAAATATGCTCTTGGGGATCCTCAAAAAGTAGCGGAGCTGCCCCAAAGCAATCACTTCCTCGGGCACAGCACCATTAAAAATTATGAGTGGAGCCCGGATGGCAAAAAAATTGCTTTTGTGGCCGCCGATCCTTCGACTGGAAATAAACGGACGGACCCCAATGATCCATTGGTAGTGGAACGTACTATGTATAAGTCCCGTACTTCTTTTTCCGATAATATGCTCACGCGCATTTGGATAGTCGATGCGAATGGAGAGCATAAAAAAACGGTGACGCCCGGTCCATTTGACAGCCACTCTGTAAGTTGGAGGCCCGACAGCAAATCGCTCATTTTTTTATCCAACAGAACAGAAAATCCGGATCACAACTATAACAATGAAATATGGGAGGTTAATATTGAAAACGATCAAATCAAGCAATTGACTCAAACGGTAGGTATAGAACACGACCCACATGTATCGCCAAGTGGCGAGTGGA
>JAUHYS010000052.1 GCA_030426445.1 bacterium | reverse complement strand
AAGCGATGTGCTAGTCGATAAGGCTGTAAAAAGACGGAGTGCTGTGGCCCCTCATTATCAAAGTGAAACGTCTCCTCGTTTGCACCGACTTGCACTAGGCCTCCTGGGTATTCTATCCAGTGAATATCTTGTATCCCTTTTTTATTGTTTTGCTCTAGATCTTTTAATTTTGGGAGTGTTTGGTAAGCCGGTTTCAGAGGGTTAGAAAAAAAGATATGTAAGATGTCCATTAATAAAAGTTCTTGATGTTGCTCTTCGTGATTTAAACCGAGAATTATCAGTGGGTAGAACACTTTGATAAAGCCAGTGTCCTTAAGAAGCTGAAGCAAAATAGCATCTACGTGTTCGCGATAGGCCTGTACCTCTGTTAAACTTGGCCGAGACAGGAGACCACGCTTTTCACGAGGCTGATGTTTGCCAACTCCCTTATAATAAGAATTAAATAAATATTCGTACTGGGGGTGGAAGGGAGTGTAGCTATTTTGTAACTTGAGAATAAAGTTCTCAAAAAACCAGGTCGTATGCGCTAGATGCCATTTGGGAGGGCTGACGTCGGGCATGGATTGAATGCTGTAATCTTCGGTTTGTAGATTATGACAAATATCCAAGCTGTTTTTTCGCGTTTCTAAATAAAAATCACTCAGCTCGGCAGAAGAGATAGAAAAATTTATTTGGTTTTTTTTGGCCCCCGCACACATGCGTTTAGCTTAATTAAAATGCCTTATAGTGGCAAGCAACTAATCCGTTTTATTCTAACTTTTTTAATAAGCCTTTTAAAGCGGTTTGTCTGGTTTGACGGCGCTGATTAGAAATTGACATGGCGAGGGCTTTTCGGCTGCCGACAAAAATAGCCAGTTTTTTGGCGCGGGTTAAAGCTGTGTAGATCAAGTTTTTATAAAGCATTTTAAAGTGCTGAAGGTGCAATGGGAGAATCACCGCTGCAAACTCGCTGCCTTGAGATTTATGAACGCTAATGGCATAGGCTAATTGTAATTCATTGAGATTTTCTTTTTTATATAAAATATTTTTTTCAGAAGCTCCGTCTGGAAACTTTATTTCAAGCGAGCCATCATTTGCATGAATAGATTCAATTTGACCAATGTCTCCATTAAATACACCTAAATCGTAATTATTACGAATTTGAATCACGCGGTCTCTCGCCCGAAAAAATTTATCGCCTAATTTAATTTGGGTCGCATGATGAGAAGCCGGGTTGATGCTTTCCTGGATGACCTGGTTGAGATTATTCACCCCCAGACTGCCGCGTACCTGTGGACTTAAAATCTGGACTTCGTCCTCCTTGCCTAAATATTTTGGCAAGGTTTTGCTATAAAGTCGGCGAATGGTTTCCACAGCGGTCATGCCAAAGTTAAGGGTGGAGTGCGGATGGATTTTTTTTAGCACCGCTTGTAGCTCTTCGCTGCTGTCTTGACTGAGTGCCAGTACTTGTAAATTGACGTGTTCAAATTTTTCCGGGACTTCAATCTCCAGACTTTCGTTTTGTGCGTTTTCTAACATTCTACCTTTGGTCTTACGAATAAATTGCAATTGTTCCTGGGTGGCTTCTTCCGAATCAATAAATAAACAATCTTGATTGGACTGCCAAAGTGTTTCGTCTGCAATAGGAGAGGGGATTTGGGGAATTTGGTTTTGATTCATTTGATGGGCATAGCGGATAATGCTGGAAGCCTCTGCCTGACGAAAGACTTGGGTCAAACAAAAAGTTGGAATTTGCTGGCTTTCGATTAGATCTTGCAATACCTGCCCTGCACCGACTGAAGGTAACTGATCGGGGTCTCCGATCCAAAGCACTTGGCAGCTTGTTGGAACAGCCTTTAAAAGCGCAGCTGCCAGGCTGATATCGAGCATCGAGACTTCATCGATGATTAAAAAATCAGCTTGTAGTGGAGAGGTCTCATTTTTTTGAAACCCCGCTCGAAAAGGTTCCCATTCTAATAAACGGTGGATGGTCTTGGCTTCCTGGCCAATTACCTCGCTCATGCGTTGAGCGGCGCGGCCCGTCGGGGCAGCCAGCAAGCAGCTTTTTTTCATGGCTCTTAGCAACTGAACCAAAGTTTTTGTGGTGGTGGTTTTTCCGCAACCTGGGCCACCTGTTAAAATAGAAAAGGGTGATTGCACAATCCCCAAGATGCTTTTCTTTTGTTCTTCACTGAGTTGAATCTGATTTTTTTCGGAAAATTTTGCGATCCATTTTTCGATGCGATCGTTTTCGACTTTAATCTTTTGTTTTAAGAGCTGATGAATTTTTTCTGCAACGTATTTTTCTTCCCAATAAAGGGTGTTGCTGTAGTAAGCAAGTTCAGCAGTCTCCCCGTATTTGATGTGACGAATTTTAATCTCATTGTTTTGTGTTAACTCGCTCAGCTCATTTAAAATCAGTGTTTCATTTTGAATCGACAAGAGCTCCTGAGTTTCTTTTAAAATCTGACTCTGGGTAAGATAGCAGTGACCGGCTTCGCGACTATTGGCTAGGCTATGTTGAATACCTGCAGAAATGCGCAGGGGGCTGACAAGGTCAAAACCCAAATTTTTTGCAATATCATCGGCTGTTAAAAAGCCAATGCCATAGATGTCACTTGCCAAGCGATAGGGGTTGCTTTTGACCAGCTCGATGGAGTCTTGACCATAGTGTCGAAAAATTTTGACTGCAAATAGAGTGCTGACACCCTTGTCTTGTAAAAATAACATGATGTCACGAATGGCGCGATGTTCTTCCCAAGAGGATTGAATGCTCTGAAGTTTTTTTTCGGCAATGCCAGGCACCTGGAGAAGCTCACTGATTTTTTCTTCAAAGACTTCTAGTGTGCGTTTGCCAAAGTGCTGTACGATTTTTTGTGCGGTCTTGGGCCCTACACCGTATATAAGTCCAGAGCCTAAATATTTTTCCAGGGCCGCCGCCGAAGCGGGTTTGAGTTCAACCGCATGACTGGCTTTAAATTGACGGCCAAATTTTTGATGCTCGACCCAGTGGCCATAAAAATCCATGGTGGCCCCCGCAAAGACCTGCGCCTGATGAATGAGCACGGTCAAAATGTCTTTGGCTTTGAGAGCTTTAACTTTAAGAACGGACCAGCCGGTTTCGGGACTATGAAATGTGATTCTTTCGACAATGGCAGATATTTTTTCTTTTTCCATTTAATTAAGGTGAGCTAAAAAGCACTTTATTAAATTTAAAACCTAACTTAAAGTATAGTATCTATTATTTTCTATAACTATATGAAATATATAAAAATGCCGGAACGCGGAATCGAACCGCGGACCTACTGATTACGAATCAGTTGCTCTACCAACTGAGCTATCCCGGCTTATGAAAACTTTTGGGAAGATTTTCTATATCAAAACTTTTAATACTTTTAAAAGCAGATATTTTATTTACCTGAATGATCTCTTTTTTATTTTGTGTCAACCTTAAGATGTGGATATCTTAAAAATATAAGTTTCCATATTTATATTGTTATTTTTTTTCATAAGTTTTGGTTTCCCATTGCTGTTCTGAAATAATTTTTCGATAATTATAGTACTAGGGGAGCAGAGCATGGAGCATAAAAAAGTTCGACATCTTTGGCAGTTCCAAGATGCCAATGTTTTTCGACAGTTCTTAGAGTTGACACGTCACCACAATATGTATTTAAAAAATCGAACTGATTGCAGATCCTGCAGTCGCCCGCTATGATTTAATTGGCAAGTTAGCAGAGCCTTTTAATACTGTGGACTATTCCTTTGATAGGTTTTTTCCTTTAGATGAACATTGGCAGGAGGATAGCTGCCGTGGTCTGAGTTTTAACATCTTGGTGGATTTAGCTATGACAATTCCAGAATTTTCTGAGTTGCCTATTAAGGCAGTAAGAAATTTTGCGAGCCGGATGAAACCAGTAGACTTTAAGCCAGGCCAAACTTTATTTAAAGCTGGGCAAAAAGCCCAATCCATTTACTTTGTGGTGCAAGGAGCTATATGGAGCTTTGATGCGCGGACCTCTGGAAGTACTTTAGTATTAGAGCTTAAAGCAAAAGAGTTTTATGATTTGCTAAAAACGAACCCTAAAATTCACGAACACTTTGAAAAAGCTCGAGAGAGATTCGAAGAGATTCGTGTGCTAGATCAAGAAGCAAAAAAATCGAGTTGGATGAATTAACAGGGCAAAGTAATCGCAGGGGTTTTATTGAATTAACCCATGTTGAATTTTATCGAGCCAGAAGAAAAAAACAGTGGGTTTCTATTGCCTACGTTGATGTTGAGGGTTTTAAAGGTTTTAATGAAAAATTTGGTCGCAATGAAGGTGACCAACTTAAAAAAACCGTCGTAACTTCTTTAAAAAAGAATTTACGTGATAGCGATCTGGTGTCGCGTTTAGGCAATGATCAATTTGCTTTATTATTGCCTGGCACTGACGCAATGAGTTCCAAAAAAGTTTTGGAAAGAGTCCAACGTGCTTTAGAGGTAGAGATGCAGTCTAAAAAGTGGCCAGTTCATTTTAAGGTTGGGACGGTTACTTTTTCGAAAATTCCCAAAACAGTGAATGATGCTTTTACCCTGACCGCAAGCCTGATGAGTTTGCTTAAGAAAAGTAAAAATGAAAGTTTTCGCCAGCTTGTTTATGCCTAGACCCGTCAGTTGTTTTTATTTCGACAAGCTTTTCAAGGTAAAAACACTAACAGCTAAAAAACTAGCAACTCTTTGCTAGTTTGTCCGAGAATATCTTAAAAAAAAGAAAACGATTGTTAAAACCGGGAGTAAGGAAAATGACCCTAAAAGCAACGCGCATTTATCCAAAAGACCTTTCTGTTCAACTTGATGGATTAAGTGAGCCCGAAAAGCAGCAGCTCAAGTCACTCGATTCCAATAACAATGGTATTATTGATATTCAGGAAGCTATTGATTTTGTTCGCCAATACCCAAGTGACCAAAAGGTTATTCCGCTTTTATTAAAACACTCAGCAAGTTTGGTCTGGCAAGCTCGTCATGATTTTAAAACGGATGCGATAATCAGTTCTTCGGACCCTCTAAGAGATAGTAACCATGATGGTCGAGTGGATGCAGCTCAAACAACTCAGTTTCTGACTAAAAGCCGTTCGCCACAAGTCAAAGATTTCATTCTTGCTTTTGAAGGATACCTTCATCATTTGGCATATCTAGCGACTCAGACTCCTATCAATTTTAGCTCTGCCAAAATCGAAAAAGGTCAAGTTTTAGCTTTAGCAAGTCAACTGCCTGAAAACGCAAAAGCCTTTGTATCACCATTAATCAGCGCTATTGAACTTTCTTACAGGGATACTAGTAATCAAAGCTATGCAAGAAATGTCGAAAATATAGCCTCTAACTTAACTCAAACTCTGGCTCCTTATGGTTACTATGTCGCAGTTGAGATCCGGGGTGAAAATGTTGCAAGTGTCGGTTGGTTATTAGAAAAAGGTGTTTTGACCACATGGCAAGAGTATTCCACCTATCAGTGGGATAGCCGGCAATCAAAATTAAGTCCTCATCAGCAAAGTATGGATTGTTATCTAGTCAAAGAGGTGAGTGCTGGTATGGCTTCTTCCCATAAAAGGGGTCAAAATATTGCCTTAACCAATCCCATTAATCAGAACGATCCTTTTTCCATGGTCAATTTAGACCGCATTGTGGAAACTTTTAAAAATGTGAAATTGGTTAAAAGTGACTCTTGGATTCTTAGGGAGTGGAGGGAGCGGACCCAACATTGGCTCGCAGAGGATAAACAAAGGCTCTATATCAATGCAGCCACGCACCATGAGTTGAAACATCATGCGGACTACCTGAACCACTTCTTTTCTAATTTAAGACCAGGTCCCGGTTTAGCCCGACAACAAACTGAGGTGGAGACTTCAGCAATGTTTGCCATGGTTGCTTATTCAGAACATCCCATTCTTGATATTTATTTTCTCTTGATTTCGAATTCTAATATAGAAAATGATGTGAGTTATTTAGGAACTCAACCTGGAGAGTTTCATAGGATGCCGCACTCGATTGCAGTGTTAAATTTTTTAATAGCCTTGGCAAGAGAATATGATCTTTCTGTCCCAAAAAACCAAACAGTTTTTTCGACCGATTGGGTCAAAGATTTAATCTCTAAAATAGAAAGCGCAACCCCTTCTCCTGAAGCCAACCGGGCTATTTTGCGCACAAAAGTAGCCATTGTACATCAAAAGTTTTACAACAGACCCTTGGCAGCTTTACAAAGTACGCTGCCTGAGCAGACGATCAGTTTTACAGGGGATGAAAGTATCTCTAGTCCCGAAATTTCCTTGGAAAAAGCAAAAAAACAAAGAACCAAAATTGAGTTAAAAAAACGCTTAAAAGCTTTAGCAAAAGAATACCAAGAAACAGCTCAAGGAAGACGGCACAACATAACAAGCCGTCTCGTTATACTCAATAGGGTGACTTTGCAATCAGGCCCTTTTAATAAAGAAGAGATTGAAGCCTTAGGGGGTTATGAAGCCTCGCAGTGGGCTCATCAGCAAGTTATTCAAGTCCTTAATGAACACAATTTCAATGCTCAAGAACTTGTGGTTTTAGCAAAGCGTAATAAGGAAGCTTATTTATTACTAAGTCGAGTAATCAAAAAAATAGCAGATCAACTTTAAACTTAGCTTATTCAATTTAATAGACTTTTGTTGAAATGAGCTTTAATATTCAGGATCCAAAGGGAACAAGCCTTATGGCAGGCCCTATCAAAGCCAATCTCAAAAAAACTCGAATATAAAAACGCGTTTACATAACCGTTAATTATGTATTGCCTAATTATATTAGTAGTGGAAATTGTAAAATGCTTTTAAAGTTTAAAGATAAGAGCGCAAGCAAGTTGTGATAAAAGTATGGTGGTGCGTAAAGAGTTTACGCTTGAGTAGTGAAGGCTAAAAAGCTGTATTGAAAATAATAAACCCATCCGAAAAGCGCCCATTGTTTTCTAAATTTTCGATTTCATGAGTCAATTGTTCAATATTAGGATTTTCGCGGAGTCCTGCTTTGACAAAGGCATGGGTTTGCGCATCATCTAATTGAACGATGCGACTTAATAACTCCTCTTGGCTCATATTGGTGCATTGGGCAAGCGGTTCGATAACTTGTTGCCAACCACCTTCACCATCTAGATTAGTGTCACGAAAGCGATGCGAAACATCGTCGAGTTGCTCTTCACTGAGCTCGGGAAACATCTGCTCGACAGCACCGTGATGAAAGGATTGGGTGTCTTTTTCGTAATCTAAAATGGGATCGCCCGCAAGTATGCCCCTTATAATATGAATGCCTGCACCAACTCCAGCACCAATGGCAGCACAGGTTCCAGAGCCTAATGGACCAGCAATGGCGCAACCCGTCGCTCCAACAAGTGGCGCTGCATTGGCAACTGTGCCCCAAGCATCCCCATCTTGAATAGATCTTACGGTATTATAAGCCGAAAAAGCCATAGAGGCGTAAAAAGCTCCCTTACCGATGAGCTCTGCGGGTCTAAAAGGTAGATTGCCAGCAAGACTGGCTGCATCAATACCTGTGGCGACTAAATCTTCATAGTTAAAGTCTTCACCTAATTGTTTCATATTATAAAGAGTTCCAGCAGCTCCCAAGCCAACACCAACCATTCGAAATCCGTTAGCTAGATGTGGAGAAATATTAGATCGGCTTAGAGTATTTTCGAAGTCATTGAGTAACTCTAAGGTGATTTCTCCTGATATTACTGAGAGATCACTATTATCTGGGTTGCTGATATCGTCTTCATTATAAATTTTAGTTTCACGGACTTCATTAGCCAATTCTAAATAGACTTGATGAAGTTGAAGCTGCTCAGAGTCAGCTTCGTCTTCGCTAATGTGACGAGGGGTGACCTGACCCGCTCCTTCTAAAATATCTGCCATCTGATACCAAGCTTGTTCACGAAGAGACGCATCGCTGTTTTCATCTAGCATGTTTGTCGAGCTTTCTTCAGATAATTTAGCCACTGTGTACATGGTGGCATTATTGTATTCTTCAGCAAAATCGGTATCGTTTTGAGCAAGAGCTTGTGCTGTGCTCAAAAAAGTATTCTGCCCTTGGGACTCAAGCAATAAAGCTGTTTTCATTCTTTTATGAACTTGATCACTATGGACCAATGCTGGAAGCTCACGAAGATTGTTTTGAGCATATTCTAATAACTCATCAACGGAATCCTCCTCTCCTTGATACATAACTTGACCATCAACGCCAAATACCGGGCGTTCTGCATGTTGGACATGCAGCCAAGAATCGAGTTCTTGAAACTCTTTACTGTGTTGCAATAAATAAGCAGAGCCTTGCAGAGTTGCAGTCATCAGCGAAGATTGAGTTACATAATTTTGGTAATCCTCATGATGCTCTTGACGAAAGTTTGTGATGCCAGCTTCCACTGCTTCGGGTGAGTACGCAGGGTTTTCGGAAATCGCATAAAGGAGTTGAGCTTGGCGTTTCTCATAGTTTTCTCGGGCAGGTTGATAGTTTTCTTGTAAGGTTTGTAGATTAGTTTGCAAGTTTTCAGTCAGGGCTTGAGCCCCCAGGCGGTCACCTTCATTCCACATCGAAACGGTGAGAGCGCTGCTAAACAAGCTGCCCTGTCCCTGGCTAACTGATCGACCAACACTGCCCTCTGTACCGGATTCTCCAACTAAATGAGTTTGAAAATATGGAGGGTCTTCATCGTCAGTCCAATTAGGAAGCCCTCTTGCAAAAGGGTCGCTGAGCAAGTGGATGTTTTCTTGACCAGTGGAACTTTGGCTTAAGCCAATGCTTTCTCCAGCAAGGCTCAGCTCTTCGATGACTTGATGATTTGCATGAGAGTTCATCTGAGGTAAAGCAACACCGAGTTCAAATAGCTCAGCTTGAATGTTGTGTAAAATGGCCTCTTGTACTTCTACGTCTTGATTGTCGAGCACATCTCGGATATCTCGAGCGACTTCGACTTGTTTGGCTTCGTTTTCTGAATAGTCGGATTCTATCGCTCGATCAAAGAAATCAAAAAATCCTGTTGAGCGCTCCTGAGTTTGAGGGGAGCTGTCTTGACGAATTTGTGTGACAGAGGTGCAGACTTGAGCCCATTGTTGATCATTTAAATTGAGGTTTTCAGGTATTTCTATAGGCTTAACACATTGGTGAGTAAGACCGGCTTGGACACCGCGAAGAGAGGTTTGATTGGGGTTGACTGCTTGATAAACTGTTGAATCTTTTTGAGCTCTAGCTTGATGTTCTTTGACAATTGTTTGGTAAGTGATCTGAACTTTTTGAAGCGCTTTTTTAGCGCTTTCTTTTTGAGTTTTAACCTGTGCAGCGGCTTTCTTGACAATAGTTTTTGCCGCAGTTCCAAACTTTTTGGCAACACTTGTTGCCGCACTCCCGTAGTTTTTTATCATAAACGTCCCCATTGACGATAAGATTGTCAATAACTATGACGGGTTCTTACCGCAGGTTTGGATTTTTTTCATTAGTATTTTAATAGTTGATCATTCGGGAGACAATATCGGAATAATAGTGAGTGAGAGTTGTGGAAGTAAAAAATATTTTTTTTAGTTTTTATCTTAATTAAGTTCATTGCTGAATTTAGATGATGACTTAAGGGTCACTTTAGACGGAGCAATACCTTTTAAATACTTAAAACTTTTCTTTAAATCACATCGTCTTGACATAGGTGGGTGGGGGAGTCCTTTTAAGGCCTGTTTTATTATAGTTACTTTTAACTATTAATTAGGTCAAACGAGTTTCACTTAAGCCATGATGAAAAGATCAAGCAAAATTACTCTATTTCTTTTCATAGCTTTAGATTCACTGATTATTAGCTTTTCCAGACTTGTTTACTTTAATTATAGATGCAGTATAGATGCAGACGGAGATACCTTTTTTAGTTTTGCCATTGATCCCCGTTACGGGATTTTTGGCAAAAAACAAATTGAGGAAGAGGGTTGGAACAAAGGCTCAATCATGGGTTTTAGTTACCCTAAAACTCAAAAGGTTTGGGTAGATTTAGGGGATAAATATTATGAAGCTTCTGTTCTTTGGGGAGCAAGGGCGTTTGTGTCTCCTGACCATGTATATGTAGCGAGGAGAAACTCTAGACGGAGTGAAACCTCACACTATACTTATTAAGTTAAATGTAGCATCTCTATTAAAGGTATTGTTCAAGTTTTAGATCTTAGACAGAGTTGGTGTTGAGGTTTTTAGCTTATTGTTAAGCTTATGAAGCTTATTTTTTATGTATCAAGTATGGTTTTTTACAAAGTGAGAAAATGAAAGCGTAAAGGTAACTATCTAAGCAAAGTTATTCTAAATTAAAATATAAAAATGACTCACTTTTACTAAGTTCCAAACCTTTGATGGTAGCGTTGTTTCCAATCACGGTAGTAATTCGCTTGAGCTTCTTTTAAAGTTTTTACTTTTTGATTTACCCAGATGGGGTTGCCAATAAAAG